>DATNCU010000677.1:0-6124 GCA_035607145.1 Thermoanaerobaculia bacterium | reverse complement strand
TGCTCACGAGCGGAATCGAGCGCGCTTGCTGAGCGCTCCGAGTCGAACCCAAACGCATTACGAGGAAAAAACGCCATGACCGTCTTCGAGCTCGGGATCCTCTTGACCACGGCCGGCATCTCCGGCGTCGGCTGCGCAGCTTTGTGCGGTGCCGTGCTCGACCGCATCGGACGCGTGGCGGCTTCGCAGCCGCTGCCGGTCGGTGCGCGCCTGCAGCCGCGGCAGTGAACGATTTCCGGGGCGCGGCGCGGGCCGCGCCCCTTCTCGCCTCGTCCTACCTCCCAACCTCCTGACATTCCCTTCCCTCATCGTCGCCGCCGGCCTGACGCGCGCATAGACTCGCGCCCATGTCTGCCCGCCGATCCCTTCGCGCCGCGTTCCTGCTCGCCAGCACGCTGTCGGCGGCCCAGGCCGGCGCCGCCTTCCGTTGCGATTCGACCTCGACTCTGACGCTGCTGGGCGTCGACACCAAGGCGAGCCGCGCCCTCTACGCCGTGCCGCAGCCAGGGGGCACCGGCTGGCTGCTCGAAGCCGACCTCGCCGGCGGGTCGGCGCGCGCGTGGCCGGCGCGCGAGGGTGTGGCGGCGTTCGGCGAGTCGACGGGCCCGGGCAGCGTCCTCGGCGGCGTCCGCTGCGGCGAGGGTTGCCTGCAGGTGGCGAGCTTCCGTGACGGAGTCTGGTATCGCCTCGGCGAGCCGCTGCTCGCCTCTTCCGCCGTCACCCTGCATCTCGCCTGGGACCGCGGCGGCAGACCGTGGGCGGTGCAGCATGCTCTCGCCGGCGCCTCGGTGACCGCGACGGCGTATCGACTCGAGGGCACCGACTGGGTGGCGAAGGGCGCGCTGCCGGTGCGCGCCATCGGCAACCCCGGCGCTGCGCCGGCCCCGGCGGGGGAGGAAGGGGTCACCTCCGGCGACGTCACGTTCACCGCTGCCGGCAAGCCCCGGCGCTTCGTGGAGGCGCTGCCGAAGATCGCCGGCGCCGAGCACGGACAGGTGGTCTGGCTGGGCGGCAAGGCCGCGCTGCACCTCGGCGGCGACGGTTTGCTGCGCACGACGGCCGACGGCGGCACCACCTGGCAGCCGTTGCACTGGCAGCCGCTCTCGCCCGGCCAGGGTGCGCTGGCCTGGCGGCCGGGCCAGGACTACCGCATCGAGCTCCCCGACGGCGAGCGCACCGGGCCGGCAGCGGCGGTGTGGAACGACCGCCGCGTCGCCGAGAAAGGGCAGCTGTTCCTCGCCGTCTCGTCGCCCGCGGGCGAGTGGCGCCAGCTGCTCGCGACGCCGGAGGGGATCCTCACCGAAGGCGGCGAGCGCATCCCGTACTCCAGCGTGCTCCGCTTCCCCGGCGAGCGCTGGACGCTGCTCACCGGCTGCGTGGCGCGCCAGGGCGGCGCGTCGCTGGCGATTCGGCGCCTCGCCGACGGCAAGCTCGGGCCGCCCGAGCTGTTGCCGATCTCGTTGCCGGCCGGCACGCCGCCGTAGCTTCCCCTCGCCGCCCGGCGCCGCGCGCCACGCGCGTCTGCGCTACCATGGCGTAGACCTCGCCCATGAGCTCGGGAATTGCCCGGTGGAGCGCGCTCGGGATCCTGACGGCCGTGGTGACGACCGCCGCCGCGGCGCTGGAGCCCGGCCGAGCGCTCACCCAGTACGTGCACGAGGCCTGGACGGATCGCGACGGGCTGCCGCAGAGCTACGTCCAGACGATCCTGCAGACTCGCGACGGTTACCTCTGGATCGGCACGCAGGAAGGCCTGGTCCGCTACGACGGCCAGCGCTTCACGGTCTTCGACGAACGGAACACGCCAGGGCTTCGCGCCAGCTCGGTGCTGTCGCTGCTCGAGGATGACGACGGCACCCTGTGGGTGGTGCTCGACGGCGCGCTGGCGACTCTGCGGCAAGGTGAGTTCCAAGCGGTCCACGTCGACGACCTGCCCGGCGCCCCCCGCGTCATGGCTCGCGACCGGGCCGGCAACTACTGGCTGGGCATGGATGGCGTGCTCTGCCGACTCCAACTCCCGCCGCGCACCTGCTACACCGCCAAGGACGGTCTCATCGGCGAGAAGATCCTGGCGCTCGCGAGCACCGGCGAGGACGAGCTCTGGGTAGGCACGGACTACGGGCTCGTGCGCTTGAGCCGCGGCCGATTCGAGGCGCCGAGCCCCGACAGCGGCCTTCCGGCGAGCTCCATCCACGCCCTCCTTGCCGCGGCCGACGGCGCGTTGTGGGTCGGTACCGATTATGGGCTCTATCGCTACCGCGACGGAGTGGCCGAAGGTCGCATGCACGGCATTGCCGCGGAGGTGTGGTCCCTGCTGCTCGACCGCGCCGGCAGCCTGTGGGTCGGCACCAGCAACGCCGGCCTGTTCCGTGTGCGTGACGGCCGAGCGACGCAACTGTCCACCCGCGACGGGCTGTCCCACGACGCCGTCCACGCGCTCTTCGAAGACCGCGAGGGGAGCTTGTGGGTCGGCACCCGCGGCGGCGGGCTCGAGCGGCTCAGCGACGGCAAGGTCACGCCTTGGGGGCCCCGCGAAGGCCTGCGCGGCGAGGTCACGTTCAGCGTGCGGGAGGATCGAACGGGCAACGTGTGGGTGGGGACCGACAGCGGTCTCAACCGCATCGCCCCCAACGGCGAGGTCACCTCTTTCGGCGAAGAGCAAGGCCTGACCAGCACCTTCGTCGCCAGCTTGGCGGCGAGCCACACCACCGACGAGCTCTGGGTCGGCACGCACGGAGGGGGCGTTCACCGCCTGCGCGGCGGTCGCGCGGCCCCGTACCCGCTCGCACACTGGCCTCACGGCGGGTACGTCTGGAGCCTGCTCGTCGACCGCCGCGGCGTTCTCTGGATCGGCAGCGGCGGTGGGCTGGGCCGCATGCAGGACGGCCGGCTGACGGTCTACCTGAACAACAATTTCGCGCCCGCCGATTCGATACAGTCGCTGCTCGAAACCAAGCGCGGCGAGCTGTGGGCCGGAACGCTGACCGGCCTCTACCGCTGGCACGACGAGCGGCTCGAGCTATCGCCGGCCCCGGGGCAGGTGCCGGTGCTCGCTCTCCATGAGGACGCTGCCGGCACGCTGTGGGTCGGCACCTATCGCTACGGGCTCCATCGCCTTCGCGGCAGCTCGCACCACCGCATCGGCTCGCGCCAGGGCCTGTTCGACGACACCGCCTACGCCATCCTCGAAGACGATACCAGCCATCTCTGGATGAGCAGCAATCGCGGCATCTACCGCGTCGCCAAGCGCGAGCTGGAAGAGCTGGTGGCGGGCAAGCGGCAGCGCGTGCAGTCGCTGGTGCTGGGCATCGGCGACGGCATGCGGAGCAGCGAGTGCAACGCCGGCGGCACTTCCGGCTGGAAGGGGAGTGACGGCCGGCTCTGGTTTGCCACCATGCGAGGCGCGGTGGTGGTCGATCCGCGGCGGCTCGGCGGCAATCGCGTGCCGCCGCTGCTCAAGATCGAGTCGGTGCGCGCCAACCAGCGGCCGGTGGACCTGGCTGCCCATCGCCGCCTGCCGGCGGGCGTGCGCCGGCTGGAAGTGCGCTACACGGCGCTCTCGTTCCGCGATGCCGAGCGCGTGCGGTTCAAGCACCGGCTCGAGGGCTTCGATGCCGATTGGGTCGATGCCGGCGCACAACGCGTCGCGACCTACACCAACCTGGCACCCGGCCAGTACCGTTTCCAAGTGATCGCGGCCAACGGCGACGGCGTGTGGAACCGCGAAGGGGCGGCCATGAGCTTCGAGCTGGCCTCGCCGTTCTATCGCGCACCCTGGTTCCTGGCGCTGTGCGTCCTCGGCGCGATCGGCGCAGGGGCCGGCGGCTACCAGCTGCGTTTCCACTACCTGGTGCGCAAGAACCGCAAGCTCGAGGCCCTGGTCGCCGAGCGCACCGAGGAGCTGCAGGAGGCAGTGCGCACGACCGCGGTGCTCGAGGAGCGCAACCGCATCGCGCAGGACCTGCACGACAGCTTGGCGCAGGGCCTCGCCGGCGTCGTCGTGCAGCTCGAAGCGACGCGCGCCTGGGCGGGCGGCGCGCCGCCACCGGTCCAGGAGCGCTTGCAGGAAGCGTCTCGTACCGCCAAGGACTGTCTCGAGGAGACGCGGCGCTCGGTGCAGGCGCTGCACCCGCCGCTGCTCGAGGGGGCCGACCTGCCGCAGGCGCTCGCCAAGCTCGCCGACCAGCTGTCGGCGGGCGAGGTCGCGGTGGAGTTCGCGCTGGTCGGAGCGGCGTCGCCGATTCCCAAGTCGGTCGAGATCCAGCTGCTGCGCATCGCGCAGGAGGCGATCGCCAACGCGCTCAAGCACGCGGCGCCCCGCCACATCCGGGTGAGCCTGCGCGCCGCGGCCGACGCGATCGAGCTGACGGTGGACGACGACGGCCGGGGCATCGCGGCGCCCGCCGCGGGCAGCCCCATCGCGCCGGGCATGGGGCTCCCTGGCATGCAACGGCGCGCGCGCCGCCTGGGCGGCGAGCTGTCGGTCGACAGCCACCCCGGGCGGGGCACGACCGTCCGCGCGACGGTCCCCCACCCGCGATCCGAGACTGCCGCGGAGATCGGCGCGTGAACGCAGCAGGCGGCGGTGGCGTCATCCGCGTCCTCGTCGTCGACGATCATCCGGTCGTGCGCGGCGGCCTCGTGCACCTCCTCGCCTCACGTCCCGAGCTGAAGGTGGTCGGCGAGGCGGCGAGCGTGAAGGAGGCGTTGGCGGTCTTCCGCGCCGAGCTGCCGGACGTGACGCTGATCGACCTTTCGCTGCCCGACGGCGACGGCACCGAGGTCATCGCCGAGCTCCTGCGCGAGCAGCCGGCCGCGCGCTTCATCGTGCTCAGCGTCCACACCGGCAGCGAGGACGTCTACCGCGCGATCAAGAGCGGCGCGCTGGGATACCTGGTCAAGGACACGGGCGGCGAGGAGATCGTGGCGGCGATCCGCTCCGTGCACGCCGGCAGGCGCCACCTCTCGGCCGCGGCTGCCAGCTCGCTCTCCGAGCGCATCGCCGCCGATCAGCTCACCGACAGCGAACGGCGCGTCCTCGAGCTGATGGCCCGCGGCAGCAGCAACAAGGCGATCGCTGCCGCGCTCCACCTCGCCGAGGGGACGGTCAAGACGCACGTCGCCAGCATCCTGCGCAAGCTGCAGGCGTCGTCGCGCAGCGAGGCGATCGTGCTGGCGTTCCGGCGCGGCCTCGTCCACCCCCGTTAGCCGCGCGCGCCGCGCCGCGCCTCCGCCGAAAGGCAGAGCCCGAATCGGCCGTTCGGGCGTTTCGCCGGCGCCGCCGGGACTGTCGAATGGTCCCCAATCGAGCAGCGCTGGAGCTGCCGTCTGGAGGACCCGCATGAGAACCCGTATTTCGCTGGGGTTGGTACTGGTGCTTCCACTGTGCTGGGCCGCCGCGGTGGCGGCGCAGACGCCGCCGGAAATCGCGCTCGACGCCACGGGGGCGACGATCTCCGGCCTGCCGGCGAAGGGCAACGTGGCGTGGCTGATGGTCGCGCGGCAGGTCGAGGACATGGGCCTGCGGCTGGTGCGAATGGGCGACATGGTGGCCGACGAGGGCGGCGACGGGATCGTCGCGGTCGAGCTCGATCGTCCGCTGCCCGAGCAGTCGGTCTGGGTCGCCGCGGACGTCAAGGAAGGCGGCTACGCGATCGCGGCGCCGGAAGGCTTTCCGCTCCAGGTCACGGAGCTCTCGGCGTCTGCCATCTCGCACGAGGGCGACGCCGTCGAGCTGCCGAGCCATCAGCTCGAGCTACTCATCGTGCGACCCGGTGTGGGCGCGTGGGGGGGCACTTTCGGCGACGGCGGTCCGGAGGACCTCAGCGGCGACGGATTGCTGAAAGTCAACTTCGATTCGCTGGCACCGCTGGGCGGTACCGAGCCGGCAACCGCGGGAGTGCTCGAGTCCGCCGACCTGTTGGTCGCGGTCGACTCGACCTCGCTCGATCTCTACATCCGCGTGGGAGGTGCGTAGTGAACGCCAAGCGTCGCGCTCTGCAGCTGATCGTCCTCGCCCTTCTCGCCGCGGTGCCAGCCGCGGCCGACACCCATCCGAACCTTGCGCGCGGCTTCGCCGCCGACAAGGCTTTCCAGACCGGCGACGTCGACAGCGTCAACCTCT
>DATNCU010000670.1:0-2395 GCA_035607145.1 Thermoanaerobaculia bacterium | reverse complement strand
CAAGCAGCTTTAGCTGCGCGTGGGCTTCCTTGGGTTCGCGTCAGGCGTTCCGCGGCGCCCTATCGCTGATGCCAAGCAGTCGGATGGTTTGACACGGCGCCTAAGCCTTATGGCGGCGGACATCAAGCGTCCATTCGCCCTGTTGGTGCCACTGAACGGCGAAGTCGATGTGGACCCCGCGTTCGCGAGAGTCGAATGTCTCGCGAGCGGAATCGCGACAACGGCTTCGGACGAACGTGGAACGGTAAGGCTCGTAAGCCTTCGCGGCACCTTCGCCCTGGGACCGTGGGCTCCTAGAAGGGCTCGACCGGCGGTAGCGGCAGGTCGGGCAGCGGGGCGCTGGTGACGCTCTCGGCAGACGCGGGAACCGCTCCTTCGCCGGGGCTGTCCGGCGCGGCAGCATCACCGCGGCCACCGCGTCCGCGGCGTCGGCCACCGCGACGGCGACGGCGCTTCTTCCCGCCGGGGGATTCGCCCTCAACGGTCGAGCCCACCTCACTGTCGGGCGCGCCGCCGTTCAGAGTCGAAGCCTTCGCAGGCTGAGACGGTGCAGCCGCGTCGACCAAACCTTGGGCCGCGGCGTCGCCGTTGCCGGCGCGCCCGCGACGGCGGCGTCCGCCGCGGCGGCGGCGCGAGCGCTTCTTGCCGTTGGCGGTCGCTTCGCTGCCTCCCGGCTCGGCCTGGCCTTCGGCCTCGAGCTCCTCCGGCTCCTCCTCGTCCTCGATCTCGTCGCCGGCTTCGAGCTCAGGCTCCTCCGGCTGCGGCTCGACGACGCGCGCCGGCTTCGCGGGCCGCACCGGCCGCTCGTCGCCGGGCTCGCGGTCGAACCACTCGACCTTTTGCTCGAGACGCCGCAGGTGGCGGGCGGCGACGACCTCGATCTTGATGTCGAACTCTTCTTCGAGGTCGGCGAGCTCGCGGCGCCGCCCGTTCTGCAGCGCGTCGGCGAGCTCGGGGTGGAGGCCGATACGCACGGACTTCAACGTGCCCGTCGCCGCGCGCGCCTGGATGCGGCGCACGAGCGCGAGACCCACCATCTCGGGGCTGGCGATGCGGCCCATGCCGCCGCAGGTGGGGCAGGTGCGGTGGGTGCGCACGAGCAGCGCCTGCTGGATGCGCTGGCGGTTGATCTCGAGCAGGCCGTTGGGGCTCACCTTGCCGACGGTGAAGCGCGCCTTGTCGGCCTTCATCGCCTCGCGCAGCTCCTTCTCGAGCTTGCGCTGGTTCTTCTGCGCCCGCATGTCGATGAAGTCGACGACGACGAGGCCGCCGATGTCGCGCAGCCGCAGCTGGCGGGCCACCTCGCGGGCCGCCTCGAAGTTGGTGTGCAGCGCCGTCTCCTCCTGCGTGGCGGCGCGGGTGGCGCGGCCGGAGTTGACGTCGATGGCGGTGAGCGCCTCGGTGCGGTCGATGACGATGCTGCCGCCGCCGGGCAACGGCACGCTGCGTTCGTAGATGCGGTCGATCTGCGGCTCGACTTCGTAGGCCGAGAAGAGGGGAGTGCGCTCGCCCCAGCGCACCAGCCGCGTCTTCGTCCGCGGCATGAAGGCGCGCATGTACTCCTCGGAACGCTCGAAGGCGTCGTCGTCGTCGACCACCACCTCGGCGACGCTCTGGTCGAGCGAGTCGCGCAGCGCGCGGTGCACCAGGTCCTGGTCGCTGTAGAGCAGCCGCGTGCCCTTGCCCAGCCGCGCCTCGGTCTCCACCCGCTTCCAGACGCGCAACAGCGCCTGCAGGTCGCTCTGCAGCGTCGCCTTGGTCTGGTCGAGGGCGTTGGTGCGCACGATGACGCCGCAGCCTTCGGGCACCTTGAGGCTGCTCACCAGCGCCTTCAGCTTCTTGCGCTGCTCCTCGTCCTCCACCTTGCGCGAGACGCCGAGCACGGGGTCGAACGGCGTCAGCACCAGGTAGCGGCCGGCGAGCGAGAGGTTGGTGGTGAGCGCCGCGCCCTTGGACCCCTCGGCCTCCTTCTGTACCTGCACGACGATCGGCTTGCCGCGCTCGAGCACCTCGTCGATGCGCGCGCGGTTGGGGTTCGAGGGCTGTCGGTAGTACGCCTCGGGCACCACGTCCTGGATGGCGAGGAAGCCGTGCTTCTCGGCGCCGAAGTCGATGAAGGCAGCGTTCAGGGCCGGCTGCACGTTGGCGATGACGCCGCGGAAGATGTTGCCGCGCTGCAGGCCGCGCTCGGCGACCTCGATCTGGTAGCCGGCGAGCGATTCCCCGTCGAGGACGCCGATGCGCACCTCTCCCGGGTTCTCGGCGTTGATGAGCATGCGTCGGGTCACGGCGTCTCCGTCTAGGTAAGCGCGGCGGACGGGCTGGCCGGCGGGCGGGATGCCCGGCGTCGGTGCGGCCGGTCCGGCTTCGCGGTGGCGTTCAGGTGCGGTGCTGG
>DATNCU010000647.1:0-3794 GCA_035607145.1 Thermoanaerobaculia bacterium | reverse complement strand
CGAGCCCTGGCCGCCGGCTTATCGGCCTTAGGTTTTGGTGGGAAGGTGAGGTGGTCGCAGGCGGAGGGCTTGCGACCACCCGGCTCGCTCGGCATCGTGAACTATCGAGAGCGGTGACCACCCGGCCGGCGGGCGCTGGCGGCTCCGGAGGCCGCCGCCGCGGGGCACGGCTCGCTTCCGAGGTAGGCGAAGGGGAGCGCTCGCCTCGCCCGGAGGGCGCGCCTTGGAGCCGCTGTCACGCAACGCCGTTCACAGCGCCCTCCGGGAGGCCCCGCCGCGGCGGCCTCCGGAGCCGCCAGACGCGCCCGCCTTCCTGCGTGGTCGTCGAGCGCTTTGACGCCGCGGCGTGCCGCTAAGTGGCGACGCTGTTGAATCGATACGGAGCCAGGAACACGGTAGCGATAGAGATCGCCGTCACGTCGCCCGCAGTGAAAGACGAAGGCGGGTGCCCAGCGGATCCGGGGGCCGCCGCGGCGGCACCTCCGGAAGGCGCTTAGTGGATCTTGCGCCGTCACTTCTGTTGAGGCGCCTGGAGGTGGAGGCGCGCCCTCTTGCTCCCGAAGTGAACTGTAGGCGCGCCGGTGCCGCGGCGGCGGCCCCCGGATCCGCTGACCACCCGCCGGCCGGATGGTCACTGCCCTCGGCAGTGAACTCCTCTTTCACGCGGGTGGTCACGGGCCGCGTCAGACCGCGTTGCTACAATCCCCCGTGCCCCGCAAATCCATACACACGGCCGTCCTCCTCTTCGCCGCCGCAATCGCGGCGTTGCACGCCTCACCAGCCCACGCCGTCCAACGCGGTTGGAGCAAGGTCGAGCTGCCCAGCGTCGACACTTACTCACTCAACTACGTCCCACAAACCCTCGACCTCACCCAGCCCGCACCACTCGTGGTCTTCCTGCACGGCTTCGGTGCCGGCCCCGAACCCTGGCAGCTCAACACCAACATCGGACAGATCGCCGAAGAGCTCGGCTTCGTGCTCGTCATGCCGCGGGCCGCGCAAGACTTCAACTTCGGCACCGGCGCCGACGACCTCGTCATCGACACCGCCATCGCGGCCGCCGAGCAAGAGCTTCTCGTCGATCGGCGCCGCATTGGGCTCGCCGGGTTCTCGGCGGGCGCGGCCTATGCGCTCGTGCTCGCCGAAACGACGCCCAATGCCTTCACCGGGGTCTTTGCGATGGGGGCGCCCTACCGCCCCGTAGTGCGCCTGCAAGATCCCGCGAGCCCACCGCCCGCGCGGTTGCTCTACGGCACTCTCGACCCCAACTATCCGATCGCGTCCACTGAGTGGCAGAAGATGCTCGACCGGCTCGGTGTCCCCAACGAGTTCGAGATCGTCTCCGGCCTGCGTCACGAAGTGCCGTCGGACGAGAGCCTGCGGACCGGATTCCGCTTCCTGCTCGACCAGCCGCTCCCGACCTGCGTGCCCACCCCGACCGCGCTCTGCCTGCGCGACCGCTTCCGTGTCGAGGCCACTTGGGAAACCGCGAGCGCCCAGGGAGCTGCCGGCGCGGTGCCGCTCACTCATGAGAGCGGCTACCTGTGGTTCTTCGCTGCCGGCAACGTCGAGGTCGACGTCAAGCTGCTCGACGGTTGCGCGCTCAACCAGCGCTACTGGGTGTTCGCCGCCGGCACCACCGACGTCGGCGTGACGCTCACCGTCACCGACACCTTGCGCGGGGGCTCCAAGAGCTACACCCACGCGCGCGGCACGCCGTTCACGCCGGTGCTCGACACCGGCGCCTTCGCCACCTGTCCGTGATCTCGCGCTAGCGCTGCGCGGCTGCCGCTGTCGCGGCGTCGGCGTCGATCAGCCCCGAGCCGTAGAGGAAATCGAAGCCGGGCTCGCCGAGGTCGCGCGCCGTCGATTCGAGCAGCGACAGCACCTGATCGCGGCCGAGCGACGGGTCCACCGACAGCACCAGCGCCGCCGCGCCCGCGACATAAGGCGCGGCGAACGAGGTGCCGTTGCCGGCGTCCCAATCGGTGGGGCCGTTGAAGACCGTCGCCTTCTTCTTTCGCCTCAGCTGCTCGCCGTCGGCGAGGCTCACCAGCACGGCGGGGATCCAGGCGCGGCCTTCGCTGGCGGTGGCGGTCTGCAGGGTGCCGCGGATCTCCTCGACGACGTTGTTGTAGATCACCGCGCCGCGGGCGCCGGCGTTCATCGCGTTCTCGACCTTGACCGAGAAGAAGGCGTCGCCGCGCCGCATCAGCGCGATGTTGTTGCGTACGGCACGCGGGAACTCCTGCGGCGTGTTGCCGGTGCCGCAGTCGACGAGCTTGCCGGTGACGCCCTTGCCACCGGTGAAGCCGGCAAAGGTGAAGGGCGTCGCCGCCCACGCCGGGCCGGCCTTCACATAAGACTCGCCGCCGGCGCCGCGCGGCACCGTGCTGAGGATGCCGACGCCGGGCGCCACGAGGTCGATGGCGGAGCCGTTGTTGGAGAACGCGGCGAGCTCGGCGTTGCGGTCGACGGCGCCCACCGCCACCACGCCCTCGTAGGCGGCGGGATAGCTCACGGTCGGGTTGCCGTCGTTGCCCGAGGCGGCGACGATCAGTGCGTCGGTGCGCGTGAAGAGGTCGCGGTAGAAGCCGTCCTCGATCTCGCTGCGCTGGTTGGTGCCGAGCGAGAGGTTGACGACGCGGCACCCTTCGCGCTCGACGAGGCGGCGCACGGCGGCCATGATGTCGCTGCCGGGCGCGGTGCCGTCGGGGCCGAGCACGCGGGCGTGGAAGATCTCCGCCGCCGGCGCGATGCCGTGCACGCCCTTGCGGTTGAGCGCCGCGGCGACGACGCCGGCCACCATGGTGCCGTGGCCGCCGAGGCCGGGATCGGTGCCGATGTCGGGGTTCTCGTCGTCGTCGACGAGGTCGAAGCCGCCGCGGTAAGCCGCCACCAGGTCCGGGTGGTGTGCGTCGATGCCGCTGTCGACGATGCAGACACGCGCGCCCTTGCCGGTGACGCCACGCGCCTGCGCGTCGACCGCCTTGGTGAGCACCAGTCCGTACAGGCCGTTGTCGAGCGCCGGCTGCAGCTCGGCGAGGGCAAGAGCGGCGGCGCGGTAGGTGGTGTCGGGGGCGACGAGCGCGACGCCGGGCGCGTTGCGCAGCGCTGCGACCTCGCCGGCGGGAAGCTCCAGCGCGGCGATCGGCCAGTCGCCGAGGTCGCGGCGCAGCGCGCCGTGGAACCGCCGCGCCGTCGCGGCGCGCTCGCCGGCGTCGACGCTCGGCGCGAAACGCACCACGACGCGGACGCGCTCGCCGTCGGCGTTGCCGGCGTCTCCCAACAGCGCCGACGCCGCCAGCAACGAGCAGGCGAGCAGCCGGCGCCGAAGGGTGGAGGTCATGGTGGTGGTGCCGATGGTCCGGGTCGTCCGGATGTGCCGCTTCCGCTCGCGTCAGTATAGACCCCGACCCGCTTGACGAAGATCACCTTGCCGTCGCCGGGCGCGTAGAAGTCCGGCAGCGTGGCCGCCACGTGGTAGCCGCAGCGCTCGTAGAAGCGGCGCGTGGGGTCGTACTGCGCGCGCGACGAGGTCTCGACGTAGACGCGCTCGCCGCCGGCGCGCGCGATGCGGCGCTCGCTCTCGTGCAGCAGCGCGCGGCCGACGCCGCTACCTTGCGCCGCCGGGTCGACGGCGATCCAGTAGAGGTCCCAGCTGCCGCGGGTGAGCGCGATGCGGCCGTAGGCGCTGTAGCCGGCGACGCGGCCGTCAGCCTCACCGAAGAGGAAGCGGTAGTCGGAGGCCGGCCCCTTCGCCAAGCGGTCGTCCAACAACTCGATCGCTACCG
>DATNCU010000632.1:0-5581 GCA_035607145.1 Thermoanaerobaculia bacterium | reverse complement strand
CGCTTCCACGCCCTCGCCAGCCTCCTCTACGTCGACCGCCGCGGGGCGCCGGAGAACAAACAGCTGGGCTTCGACTCCCTCCGCAAAGCGGCCCTCTTGCGCGCCATCGCCGACACCGCCCGCTGGTGCGAGCCGCGCTCGTGGGTCACCGAGGTCAACTGGCCGCTACGCGAGGGCCCGCACTCCCCCGCCGGTCGTGACGTTTCCGTCGACGAGCAAACTGCCGCCGATTACGCCGTCCGCTACTGCACGTCCCTGCTCAGCAGCGGCCTCGTCGAGCGCGTCTACTGGTGGCAGCTCATCGCCCGCGGCTACGGCCTGCTGGTGGCCGAGGACGGCGGTCTCCGCCGCCGTCCCGCGTTCCACGCGCTTGCCACGCTGCAACGGCAGCTCGCCGGCAACTCGGATCGTTGAGGGCCGGGGGGCATGTGCGAGCGCGGCAAACGCGCTCTGCGTCTGCGCGCTAACAGTCGGGCAGATCGTCCAGGTTATTCCTGGTCGTCTCGTCGGGTGCCGTCGTCAGGTACTTGCGTCCGTTTCTCGACCTCACCCGGACGTCGACGTCGTCGCCCTCCGTGGTCCGCACGAAGTAGGTGTGCTCCTCGCCCTCGATGTCTTGAATCGCCGCGGCTTTCGGGCGCGGCGACCAGTCTTTGCCGGGGTTGCACAGTGCAGTGATGTCTCGATCCTTGTCCTTGCCGCTGTGGGTGACCTGGCGTCTGCTCACCGTGGTGCCTCCTTCCAAGTGCTCGCGGGCATTTCCCACTGGCACTCATAGACACCACGGCGAGCAAGATTGTTGGGCGGCGGCGAACGCCTACCTTCCAGCCGGCGCCTTGCCGACCTTCTCCACCGCCTGGAGCGTCTGCTCGACGTTGTCCGTCGGCTTGACGCCGCCGATCGTCGCCAGCACTTTGCCGTCCTGGCCGACGACGAAGGTGACGCGCTTGGCGAAGCCGTGGCCGATTTCCTGACCGCGGCTGTCCTTGTCGCCGGGATCGGCCGCGGTGATCTCGACGCCGTAGCTCTGCGCGATCTTGCCGTCGGCATCGGAGGCCACCGGCAGCTTGCCGGCGCAGTAGGCGGGGTCCTTCGAGAAGTCGTTGAGGCGGGCGATGCTGTCGAGCGAGACGCCGATCACCTTGGCGCCGGCGGCGGTGAACTTGTCCATGTTCTCGGCGAAGGCGTGCGCCTGGGCGTTGCAGCCGCCGGTGAAGGCCGAGGGGTAGAAGTAGACGACGACCGGGCCGGACTTGCGGGCCTCGGCGAGCGAGAAGGTCGTCTCCTTGCCGGCGAGCGAGGCGGGCGCGGTGAAGTCGGGGGCGGTGGCACCGGGCTCGAGCGCCGCACCGGCGGCGGGCCGGACGAACGCGGCAGCCAGGCCGCAGGCGAGGAGGGCGAAGGCGAACGGGCCGATGCTGCTGCTGTGCATGGTGTGGGCTCCTGGCGTCATTTCTCGAACATCTCGGCCACCGGCACCACCTCGACCTTCGTCGGTTTCACCGGCAGCTTGGCGATCATGGGATCCGCCGCGGTGACGTCCGGCGGCACAGCGTTGGCGTAGGTGATGGGTGACGGCGCATCGGCTTCAAGCTTCGCCTTCAACGCTTCGGCGTCTCCCGCCACGATCACGCCCTCCCACCTCTCTGTCTGTAGGTACTTCTTCGCCGCGCGGTTCACGTCGTCGACGGTCATCGTCGCGAGGCGCCGGCCGATCTCGTCGATGTAGTAGGGCGTGCCGTAGAACTTGCTGTCGAGCAGGAAGCCGAGCCGGCGCGACAGCGTCTGCGCCCAAAGCTTCGAGTAGCTCGTCAGGTAGTCGCGGGTGAGCTCGAAGTCTTCCTTGCTCATGCCGTGCTCGGCGAGCTGCTGCACTTCGTGCACCGCTGCACGCAGAGCGAACTGCGCGTTCTCCGGCTGCACCGGGCGGATCCACACCGAGAAGTACTGCTCGCGCCGCGGCACGTTGGGCGTCGGGTTGGTGGTGAAGGGCGGCGCCGCGTAGTACTCGACGTAGCTGTAGTTGCCGTAGTTGAGGCCGCGCTTGCCGCGCAGCTCGTTCTGCAGGCGGCCGTTGAAGGTGCGGTGCTCGCCGAGGTAGCTGTTGGCCACCATCAGCGGGTAGTAGTCGGGGTCGGCGCGGGTGATGGGGAGCGGGAAGCCAAAGTGGATTCCCGTCGACGCCGCCTCTTTGGAGATGAGCAGCAGCTCGCGTCCGGTCGGCGGCGCCACCGCCGGCAGCTCGCGCATCGTGGCGCGCCCCATCGGCAGGCTGACGAGCGCCTGCGCGAGCTTGCCCGGGTAGTCCTCGGGGTAGCCGCCGGCGATGCCGAGCCAGAGGTTGCCGGTGGTGTAGTGCTCGCGGTAGAAGCGCTTGACGTCGTCGAGCGTGATCGCGCCGAGGCCCTTCACCGTGCCGGCGTCGGGGTGCGCGTACGGGTGGCCGGCGTAGACCTGCTCCTGCAGCGCCTCGAGGCCGAGCAGCTCGTCGTTCGATGCGCGCAGCGTGGTCGTCAGGTACGAGAGCGCGTCCTTGCGGTGGCGCTCGAGGTCGTTCTCGTTGAAGCCGGGCTGGGTGAGCACCTCGGCGAGCAGCGCCGTCGCCTCGTCGAGCTTCTCGCGATGGACGACGACGCTGAACACCGTCACCTCGCGGTCGACCTGCGCGTCGATGCTGGCGGCGAGCGGGTAGAGGGCGTCGACGAGCTCCTTGTACGAGCGCTTGGCGGTGGCGCCCTCGCCCACCACGCTGGCGGTCAAGTTGGCGAGTCCCTCCTTGCCGGCGGGGTCGTCGATCGAGCCGGTGCGGAAGAAGGCGCGGATGGCGACGATGGGCGACTGCGGGCTGGGCAGCGTCACCAGCTCGATGGCGGGTGTGCCCGGGCGCGTCGGCGCGTTGGGCACCGGCACGGTGACCCGCTGCACCTCGCCGGGTGCCGGCGTCGGTGCTGCCTCCTGCGCGGCCATCGAAAGCGGCAGCGCGCCCGCGCAGGCGAGCGCGAGGACGAAGCTGAGAAGCGAGCAGTGCGCGCTCATCGCGAACCTCCTTCCTTGGCGGCCGGCGCCGTCGCCGGGTGCGACAGCGTGACCACCGTCATGCCCTTGTCCTGGAAGACCTGCTGCGCCGCCTTCTGCACGTCCTGCGGCGTCACCGCCTCGATCTCCTTCCACAGCTGATTCAAGTCGGCGACCTCGCCGGTGAGCGACACCACGCGCGAGACCTGGCGCGCGATGGCGAGCGGGCTGTCGAGCGACAGCGCGAAGCCGTAGCGCAGGTGCGACTTGACGCGGTCGAGGCGCGCCGCGTCCACCGGCCGGCCGCGCAGCTCGGCGAGGGCGCCGAGGATGGCGCCCTCGACCTGCGGCATCAGCTCGTCGCTCCGTACCCGCGCGTAGATGCCGAACAGGTAGGGGTCGCGGTGCGGGTCGGAGTCGCCGCCCACGAAGTCGACCCACTGCTTGTCGACGACCAGCGCCTGGTAGAGCGGCGCCGACTCGGAGAAGAGCAGCTGCTCGATCACCAGCAGCGAGGCCCAGGTGCGGTCGGGCGCAAAGGCCGGCGTGCGGTAGCTGATCGTCAGGTAGGGATTGGTGGGGCTCGGCCAGTCGAGGTGCGCCCGCTGCGTCGCGGTGGGCGGCCCCTCGGCGACGACGGGCGGCGCCTGGTAGCCGGGCTTCCACGGGCCGTAGTGCTTCTCGGCGAGCGCGAAGACCGAATCCGGCTGCACGTCGCCCACAATCAACAGCGTCGTGTTCTCGGGGCGGTAGAAACGCTTGAAGAAGCCCTTGCTGTACTCGTACTGGTTGGGCATGTCCTTGACGTCGGCGAAAAATCCGATCGTCGTGTGCTTGTAGGTGTGGCGCCCGAAGGCGAGGTCGCGCGTCTTCTCGTCGAGCGGCTGGAAGGGGTTCGACGCCCCCTTGCTGTACTCGCCGAGGATGGCCCCCGCCTCGGTGCGGAAGGCGTCTTCGGCGTAGTCGAGGTTCTGGAAGCGGTCGGCCTCGAGGTCGAACATCTGCTCGAGCTTCGCCGCCGGTCCGACGATGTAGTAGAAGGTGCGGTCGTCGTTGGTGGTGGCGTTGCTGTCGGCACCCATCGCCTTGAGCGCGGCGTTGTACTCGCCGCCGGAGTGCTTCTTGGTGCCGCGAAACATCATGTGCTCGAAGAAGTGGGCGAAGCCGGAGTGGCCGGGCTCCACCTCGTCGCGCGAGCCCGTGCGCACGACGGTGACGTAGGCGACGATCCCCGGGCTGTCGAAGGGGATGGCCATCACCGTCAGGCCGTTGGCGAGCTTCTTCTGGTGGACGGGGTAGGGGAAGACGTCCCCGGCGGCCGCGCGCGCCGCGCCGGCGCCCACCGCGAGGAGGGCCGCCGCGAGCGCCAGGCCGAGGCCGATGCGATGCCTCACTGTAGCCTCCTTTCGTGCTGGCTTGGGGGTCGGAGATGCGCCCCCGGGATGCTCTGAAGGTCCAAGCTGCGTGCGGGACTGGCGCCCCGCCATTCCGAGTGTAGCTCCCCGCTACGGGGCGAGGCGTACAATCCGGCCCATGCCCGGCAAGCGGCTGCACGTGCGGTGCCCCGACTGCGAGACCGAGCTGGTCGTCGACGCCGAGACCGGCGAGGTGCTGTCGCACCGCGCGGCCAAGAAGCCGCTCGCCGGCGGCAAGGACTTCGACAGCCTGCTGCGCGGTCTCGACGAGAACAAGGCGCGCGCCGAGGCCGTCTTCGAGCAGGAGAAGGCCGCGATGAAGGACCGCTCGCGGCTGCTCGACGAGAAGTTCGAGGAGGCGCTGCGGCGCGCCGAGGAAGAGCCGGCGGACGTGCCGCCGCCCCGCCCGTTCGACCTCGACTAGATGCTCGCCCGCCTGCTCCACTTCCGCGGGCTGCTGCTGACGCTCACCGCCCGCGAGCTCAAGGCCCGCTATCGCGGGTCGCTGCTCGGCTTCCTCTGGTCGCTGGTCAACCCGCTGCTGCTGCTCGCGGTGTACACGCTGGTCTTCGACATCGTGTTCAAGAACCGCGCGGGAGGGGCGCAGCCCTACGCCGTGTTCCTCATCTCCGGCCTGTTCCCGTGGATCTGGTTCTCGGGGGCGCTGCTCGACGGCACGGTGTCGCTCTCGGCCAACGCCGGCCTGCTGCGCAAGGCGGTGTTCCCGGCCGAGGTGCTGCCGGTCGTCTCCACGCTCGCGAGCCTCGCGCACTACCTGCTGGCGCTGCCGGTGCTGCTCGGCGCGCTCGCCGTGGCGCGCTTCGGGCTCCATCACCCGGTGGGGGGATGGAGCGTGCTGCTGCTGCCGGCGGCGCTGCTCGTGCAGCTGCCCTTCACCGCCGGCATCGCGCTCGCGCTCGCGGCGCTCAACGTGCACTTCAAGGACGTGCGCGACCTGCTCGCGAACCTGCTCACGCTGGCGTTCTTCCTCACCCCGATCCTCTACCCGCTCGACACGGTGGCGCGGGTGCGGCCGCTGGCGCTGCTCGTCGCCGCCAACCCGGTGACGCCGTTCGTGCGTCTCTACCAGGAGCTGCTCTTCTTCGGCCGCGTCCCGGGGCCGGGGCTGTGGCTGCAGGCGGTGGGACTCG
>DATNCU010000602.1:0-5232 GCA_035607145.1 Thermoanaerobaculia bacterium | reverse complement strand
GCAGCTCGACAAGCTGCGCGACGCCATGTTCTACGTCGCCGGCGAGCTGTTCGGCTTCCGCTTCACGCCGGTGGCCGAGGGCACGGTGCCCGTCTACCACCCCGACGTCAGGGTCTGGGAGGTCACCGACAAGACCACCGGCGCCCACGTCGGCCTCTGGTACCTCGACCCCTTCGCCCGCGCCGGCAAGCGCTCGGGCGCCTGGGCGTCGAGCTACCGCACCCACGAGACCTTCGACGGCAAGAAGGTGACGGTGCTCGCCTCCAACAACTCCAACTTCATCAAGGGCGCGCCCGGCGAGCCCGTGCTCATCTCGTGGGACGACGCGCGGACCTACTTCCACGAGTTCGGCCACGCGCTCCATGCGCTGTCCTCCAACGTCGCCTACCCGACGCTCAACGGCGGCGTGCGCGACTACACCGAGTTCCAGTCACAGCTGCTCGAGCGCTGGCTGCTCACCGACCCGGTGCTCGACAAGTACCTGGTCCACTACAAGACTGGCGCGCGGATCCCCGACGCCCTGGTGGCGAAGATCAAGAACGCCGCCACCTTCAACCAGGGCTTCAAGACCACCGAGTACCTCGCCTCGGCGCTCATGGACATGCGCTACCACATGGTCGACCCCACCGGCATCGACCCCGACGCCTTCGAGAAGAAGACCCTCGCCGAGCTCGGCATGCCCGACGAGATCGTCATGCGCCACCGCTCCCCGCAGTTCACCCACGTCTTCTCCAATGAGGGCTACTCGGCGGGCTACTACGGCTACCTGTGGGCCGACGTGCTGACCAGCGACGCCGCCGAGGCGTTCGAGGCGTCACCGGGCGGCTACTACGACAAGGCAACGGCGAAGCGCCTGGTCGATCACCTCTTCGCTCCGCGCAACAGCGTCGACCCGGCCGACGCCTACCGCGCCTTCCGCCGCCGCGACGCGACGATCGACGCGCTGATGCGGTTCCGGGGGTTCCCGGTGCCAGACGCTTCGGCGTCGCCGGCGCGGTAGCGCTTTCGGCCGGACCGGCGCCAAGGAACGCGGCCTCCCGTCACTCCTTGGCTCAACGCCCTCCGTCGGCTAGATTTGTCGGCCCATGGGACGCATATTCGAAGTCCGCAAGCACACGATGTTCGCGCGCTGGGACCGCATGTCCAAGCAGTTCGCGCGCATCGGCAAGGAGATCACCATCGCGGTCAAGGCGGCGGGGCCGGACCCGCACGCCAATCCGCTGCTGCGGCGGGTGATCACCAACGCGCGCGCGATCAACATGCCGAAGGACAAGATCGAGGCGGCGATCAAGCGCGCCTCCGGCAAGGACGCGGAGAGCTTCTCCGAGATCACCTACGAGGGCTACGCGCCGCACGGCGTGGCGCTGATCATCGAGACCGCCACCGACAACCCGACGCGCACGGTCTCCAACATGCGCACGCACTTCAACAAGGGCGGCGGGAGCCTGGCGAGCAGCGGCAGCGTCGCTTTCCAGTTCAAGCAGATGGGCGTCTTCCGTCTGAAGCCCGACGGCATCGACCAGGAGGCGCTAGAGCTGGAGCTGATCGACCACGGGCTGGAGGAGATGGGCGAGTCGACCGGCGAGAAGGGCGAGCCGCAGCTGGTGCTGCGCTGCACGTTCGCGGACTTCGGCCAGCTGCAGAAGGCGCTCGAGGAGCGCGGCATCACGCCGATCTCGGCCGAGCCGGAGTACGTGGCACAGACCCCTGTCGAGCTGCCCGAGAACCACGCCAAAGAAGTCCTCAACCTCGTCGACCGCATCGAGCAGGACGACGACGTGCAGAAGGTCTTCCACAACCTCGCGTAGCGGGCGCCACCCCGCAATCGGCAAAGGGCTCCCGATTTGAGGAGCCGCTCCAGCCCGCCGCGAGCCATCTCCGGGCTTGCAAGTAGCTGGCAGTCAGCTACTTGCGTGCGCTACTCATCGAGGCAACGGCCTTGCTCTGTCCTCCACGCGGAGCCGCACCACCCGGGCTCGCGCCGGCTCCCTCACCCACCCAGGCGCACCCGACAAGGAGGACTCGATCGATGCACGGAAAGCTCACCGCCCTCGCAATCGCCACCGTTGCCATCCTCGGCACTGCCGCCCTCCGCGCCGGCGAGCCGCAGGAAAAGCAGGTCCAGCAGCGGATGGTCATCGTCCACGGCGCGCCCGGCCACGAGAAGGCCGCCCTGCCCGACCCGTCGCAGATCCCCGGCGACCACCTCAAGATCGAGGACCTCGCTAGCTACGCGCCCGGCGAGACCCGCAGCTACACCACCGAGGGCGGCGCCGAGGTCTCCATCACGCGCGCCGAGAAGGGCGAGCGCTACACCCTGCGCGCCGGCGAGAAGGAGATCCAGATCGGCGGCGGCGGCCCCGAGGAGCTCGCGCTCGCCGCGGGCGCCGGCGAGGGCAAGCGCGTCGTCATTCGCCACGAGGTGAAGTCGAAGGACGGCGCGGAGGCGGTCGAGGAGGAGACGACCGTCGGCGGCCCCGAGCTCGACATCCTGACCGCCGCCGGCGACGGCCCGCCGCCGCTCGTCGTCGAGATCGTCGGCGAGAAGGACGGCAAGACGATGCGGCAGGTGGTCGTGCTCAAGACCGTGGAGAAGGTCGAGCAAAACTAGGACCTCGAGCCGTTGCCGCGACGACGGGCGGGAGCAATCCCGCCCGTTTCTCGTCTCACCATCGAGCTCGGCCCAACCGCGGTGCTAGTGTCGCGGCGCCATGAGAGCCAAGCACCGCAATTTCCCGGCACTCCTTCTCCTGATCGCCGCATCCTTCGCGCTCCGCCCTGCCGCTGCGCAACCGTCGCCGACACCTGCGCCGACGGCCGCCCCGGAGCCGACCCCCGCGCCCACTCCGCAGCCCGGCACCATGCCCGCCGTGCTCGCCGCCTCGAAGCCCTCCGACTGGACGCCGCTCGACCCCGAGAACACCCTCTACGTCGAGCTCGCCACCGGCCGCGTGGTGATCGCCCTCGCCCCCGCCTTCGCGCCCAACCACGTCGCCAACGTCAAGGCGCTGGCGCGGCAGGGCTACTTCGAAGGCGCCGCCGTGCTACGCTCGCAGGAGAACTACGTCGTCCAGTGGGGCGACCCGCACGGCGACGACGAAGCCAAGGCGAAGCCCTTCGGCAACGCCAAAAAGAGTCTCGCCGCCGAGTTCGACCGCGCCGCCAAGGACCTGGCGTTCACCCCGTTGCCCGACGGCGACGTCTACGCTCCGGAGGTGGGCTTCTCCACCGGCTTCCCCGCGGCGCGTGACGCGAAGACTGGGCGCGCCTGGCTCACCCACTGCTACGCCATGGTCGGCGCCGGCCGCGGCAACACCGCCGACTCCGGCAGCGGCGCCGAGCTCTACGTCGTCATCGGCCACTCGCCGCGCCACCTCGACCGCAACGTCACCCTCCTCGGCCGCGTGGTCAAGGGTATGGAGCTGCTGACGACCCTGCCGCGCGGCACCGGCGGGCTGGGCTTCTACGAGGAGGAGTCGCAGTTCGTGCCCCTGCGCTCGGTGCGCGTGGCCGCCGACGTGCCGGCCGCCGAGCGCGAGGCGCTCGAGGTGCTGCGCACCGACACCTCCACCTTCGCCGAGCTGGTCGACTCCCGGCGGACGCGGCGCGAGGACTGGTTCCTCAACAAGGGCGGCAAGATCGAGCTCTGCAACGTGCCGCTGCCAGTGCGGCCGGTGCAGGCGCCCGCCGCCAAGCCGGCCGGCTAGCGCTAGAGCCGGCCGCCAGCGGCCCGCGGCTGACTCGCCGGCCGGCGGAATCGCCGCCGGGGGTTAACCTTTTGCCGCCGATTTCGTTCTACTCCCCGAAGCGCCGCCCTGGTTCGACTTCCCTGAGCGGGCGCCCGCAAACCTCGACACCGGAGAGAGCGAAATGGAGGACATCGTCCCCGCCATCATCATCGTCGGCCTCGCGGCCGTCCTCTTCTGGATCCTGCGCACCTTCTCGGACAACAACACCCGCCGCAAGCTCTTCGAGACGCGCGCGGCCATCCATCGCGACCTCGTCAACCGCTTCGGCTCGGGCGAAGAGCTGATCGCCTACATGAGCAGCCCGGCGGGCCGCGAGGTCTTCGGCCCCGCGCCGGCGGAGACGCCGAACCCGCTCAAGCGCATCCTCGGCGCCGTACAGACGGGGATCGTGCTGGTGGCCGTCGGCGCCGGCCTCTTCGTGCTGTCGCAGAGCGGCTGGTACGGCAGCGACGGCCGTGACGGCTTCGCCTTCCTCGGCATCCTCGCCCTCGCGCTCGGTGCCGGCTTCCTGATCTCGGCCTTCGCGGCGGTCAAGCTGTCGCGCCGCTTCGGGCTCATCACGTCGCCCGCCGGCGCGCCCGCCGCCTCCGAGGACTAGCCAATGGGGACGGCAGCGCTGCTCGCCTTCCCGCTCTCGACCGCCTCCGGGTCTCATCGAACGGAGGCGGCGACGGGGCGGTCGCAGGACGAGGCGTTCCACGGCTTCTACGCCGCCACCGCGCGGCCGCTGTGGGCCTACCTGCGCGCGGCGAGCGGCAACCGCGCGGTGGCGGACGACCTGCTGCAGGAGAGCTACCTGCGGCTGCTCACCGCCGACCTGCGGCACGAGGAGGACAGCGGGCGGCGCGCCTACCTGTATCGGATCGCCGGCAACCTTCTCAAGGACCACTGGCGGCGGGAGCGGCGGCGGCCTACCGCGGCCCCGCTGCTCGACGACGAGGGCGCCGCGGAACCGGTGGCCGGCGTTGACGCCTCGACCGCCGGCAACGCGCAGCTGGACGTGCAGCGCGCGCTGGCGCGATTGGCGCCGCGCGACCGCCAGCTCCTCTGGCTCGCCCACGTCGAGGGAGCGAGCCATCGCGAAGTGGCCGCTGCCCTCGGCCTCGCCGCCGCCAGCGTGCGAGTGCTGCTCTTCCGCGCCCGCCGGCGGTTGGCGGCGCAGCTCGGCGTCGGAGGAGAGTGGCGATGAAGCGCCTCGCACTCCCCTGCCGCCACGAAGCCGCGGCACTCGTAAGTGCCCGGCGGGGCCATGTCGACGACGAGATCGCCGTCCACGCTCGCGCCTGTGCAGCCTGCACCGCGGCCGTCGCCAGCGGGACCGCGCTCCGGCAAGCCTCGACGTCGTTCGCCGCCGAAGCGCGGCTGCCCGACTCGCTGGAGCTGCTCCGTCGCGCCACGGAGGGACGCCGCCGCGTCGCCACGGAGCGTGCGCTGCTGCCCTTGCGTCTCGCGCGCAACGCCGCGATCGCCGCGGGCGCCGGCG
>DATNCU010000585.1:0-2567 GCA_035607145.1 Thermoanaerobaculia bacterium | reverse complement strand
AAACCCATCATCTTCCCGCGCAAGAGCTTGATGGGTTTCGCTGCGCTCTACCCATCCTACGAAGCGACGAAGCCGCGCAGCTTGGAGAAAGCCTAGCTAGTGCAGGGCCAATCGTTCTTGGAAAATCTTGCGGTCGCCGCGCGCCGCCTTGCGGAAGCCGCGCGGCGAGACGCCGGCGGCGCGGTGGAACGTGCGCACGAAGTTGGAGAGGTCGCCGAAGCCCACGTCGTAGGCGACGTCGGTGATCGGCAGCGACTCCTCGGCGAGCAGGCGCGCTGCGCGGCGCAGGCGCGAGCGCAGCAGGTACTGGTGCGGGGTGACGCCGAGCACGGCGGCGAAGGTGCGCAGGAAGTGGAAGGCGCTCAGGCCCGCCTCGCGGGCGGCGCTCTCGAGGTCGATCGGCTCGTGGGCGTTCTCTTCGATCCACAGCGCGGCGTCGACGGCGCGGCGGCGCTCGCGCGGGCTCGCCTGCTTCGGCTCGCGGCGGCGGCCGGAGACCACCTCGTGGAAGCGGCTGACGAAGAGCAGAGCCGCCTCCTCGAGCGCCACGTCGCTCCTGCCGCGCGCGGCAGCCTGCGCCAGCTCGGCGAGCACCATCAGCTCCGGCAGCGGCGGCGCCGAGCCGCTGCGCCAGACCTCGAGCCGGTCGCCCACCGTCTCCACCAGCTCGGGGTCGAGGTGGATCGACAGGCACTCGTCGCCGCCGCCGGTGTGGTCGTGGGTGCAGAGGTACTCGTCCCCCGGGTAGCCGACGAGCACCGACCCCGCCACCAGCTCGAACGAACGCCCGCGCGAGCGGCAGCCGAAGCTGCCGCGGCGGACGAAGGCAACCGAGTGGGTCTCGAAGCGCTCGACGAACGGCGTGTCTGCGGGGCCGAGGGTGCAGTGGTAGTCGAGCACCGCCAGCCCCGGCCGGCGGAGGAGGATGGTGACCGCCATCGAAAGGGCAGTTTACAAGCGCCGTGCTAGCTTGCGGGCGTGTCCGCCAGGGCCGCCGCCGCGGGCGGCAGCGGGCCCGACCGTGTCGCGTTCGCTACCGACCACACACGTGTCATCGCGAGCGAAGCGAAGCGATCTCGACGCGGCGACGTCGAGATTGCTTCGTCGCTGCGCTCCTCGCAATGACGAGATTGATTGCGCTGATCTGGCCGCGGGCCAGATGGCTAGTCGAGCAGGTCGCGCAAGGCCCCGAGTGACGCCGCCTGCTCGGCAGAGCGATCACGCAGCCAACGCAGCAGGCGCGGCGCGCGGAGGGTGAGCCCGGCCTTGTGGCGGCCGCTCGCCTCGACGCCCTCGAAGCCGAGCTCGAAGACCAGCTCGGGGCGCAGCCGGCGCACCGGGCCGAACTTCTCGACCGCGTTGCGGCGCACCCAGCGGTCGAGCTCCGCCTCCTCGGCCGGCGGCAGGCCGCCGCTGGTCTTGGCGATCGGCACCAGCTCGCCCTCGCGCCAGAGAGCGAAGGTGTAGTCGACGTAGTGGCTGGAGCGCTCGCCGGCGCCGCGTTGGGCGTAGACGAGCACCGCTTCGATCGTGTGCGCGTGTGGCGACGGCGGCCCGTCGGCCGGCCGCGTTGCGGGTGGCGCCGGTTCGGCGCGTCCAGCGGCGACGGCGCCGGCGTGTGCCACCTGCTCGGCCGTCACCAGCGGTCGGAAGGTGCCGCCGGCGAGGCGGTTCCATACCAAGTGCTGGTCGGCCGGCAGCTCGCGCCACGTCTCGAGCAGCAGCGTGCGCTTCGCTTCGCCCCTCGCGGCCGCGAGCGGCACCAGGCGTTCCGCGACGAGTCTGTGCAGCGGCCACTCGCGCGCGCCGGCCACGTTTTCGAGCACGTGCGCGACCGTTTCGGCCAGGTCGCCGACGGCGAGCCGACTCTCTTCCACCAACCACTCGGGCAGGGCCGCCGCCTCGGCTGCCCATGCGCGTAGCTCCGCCGGCGACACCGCTCGCCGCGGCCGCGGGCCGGCGAGCAGCGACGCCGCGCACTCCGCGTCGGCCGCAGGCACCTCGCGGAAGTAGGCGACGAGCAACGCCTCGCGGTCGGCGGCGGCCTTCGTCTCGTCGAGCGCGCGGTGCAGCGCCGCGAAACGCTTCACGCCGGAAGCGCCTCCTCCGCTGTCTCCTCAGCGCCGGCCTCGCCGGTGAAGCGGGTGGCGAGCGTCCACGTCTCGAGCCCGCGCTCCTCGCGCAGAAAGCGCGCGAGCGGCGCGGTGAAGCCGTGGGTGACGCCGACGCGGCGCGCGCCGGTGGCCTCGATCGCCGCGAGCACGCCTGGCCAGTCGACGTGGTCGGAGAGCACGAAGCCGCGGTCGACGCGCCGCTGGCGTCGCAGCGCACGGAGCCGCATCCAGCCGGAGACGAAGGCTGTCGAGGCGCGCGGGAAGCGGCGCATCCACGGCGAGCCTTGCGCCAGCGGCGGCGCGATCACCAGCGCGCGCGACAGCTCCTCGCGCGAGAGGTCGGTGGCGACGGCCACCTGCGGCTGCGACACGCCCGCTTCACGGTAAGCCTCGACGCAAACGCGCACGGCACCGTGCACGACCAACGGGCCGATGTCGCGCGTCGATTCGATG
>DATNCU010000303.1:0-3852 GCA_035607145.1 Thermoanaerobaculia bacterium | reverse complement strand
CGCAGCTCGGCGAGGCCGGTCACGTGCAGCCGCCCGAGGGCGCGGCTGGGGTCGACGGCGAGCTCGATGGGCGCCGCCTCGACCTTCACCACCTCGCCGAGGACCTGTCCGGCCTGGGCGCGCACCAGGGCCTCGAGGGCGGCGCGCTGCGGCGGGCTGGCGGTGGCGTCGACGAAGATCACCGAGTGGGGGCGCGCCGCCTCGGCCGGCGCCGCCGACAGCGCCGACTCGCCGCGGATCACCGCCACCACCGAGAGACCGGTGAGCGGCACGCCGCCGAAGTCGCCGCTCTCCACCTGCCACGCGATGATCGCGGCGCGGCCGTCCCCCTGCGCCTCCGCCGTGCAGCTACCGCTGTAGAGGTCGGCGTTGCGCGCCTCGAGGTAGGCGCCGCGCACCTCGGCGTGGGCGGCCGAAGTGGAAACGAAGAAACCTAGAGCGGCGAACGCGACGACCGCAGAGGCGAGCTTGCGCAAATGGGACCTCCGAGGTGGGGAGCGGCATCGTAGCGAGAGCGCACGCGCCGCGCAAGGGCGAAATACGGGCGAAACGCATGTCGCAACCGCATCCGCGCGAGTTGTTAGAAGCGCCGCGTTTCGGACCGAGCCCGCCCACTACAATCCCGAACCATGTCCGGCAAGCGCTTGTTCCTGATCGACGGCTACTCGAACATCTTTCGCGCCTACTTCGCGATCCCCAACCTGTCGAACTCGAAGGGGCACCCGACCAACGCCGTCTACGGCTTCCACAACATGCTGCGCAAGCTCCTGCGCGATGAGCAGCCGGACCTCATCGGCGTCGCCTGGGACGTCTCTTCGCGCACCGTGCGCAGCGAGAAGTTCGAGGCCTACAAGGCCAACCGCACGCCGATGCCCGACGACCTGCGGACGCAGATCAAGTGGATCCGCCAGGTGCTCGAGGGCTACCGCATCCCCATCCTCGAGCTGCCCAACTGGGAAGCCGACGACGTCATCGGCACGCTCGCGCTGCAGGCCCAGGCGCAGGGCTACGAGGTGACCATCGTGTCGGCGGACAAGGACCTGCTGCAGCTGGTGCGGCCGGGGATCTCGGTGGCGCACACCTTCCGCGAGAAGGTCTACACGCCGGAGCTCGTCGAAGCCGATATCGGCGTGCCGCCCGACCGCGT
This sequence comes from Thermoanaerobaculia bacterium, assembly GCA_035607145.1. Classification (GTDB taxonomy): domain Bacteria; phylum Acidobacteriota; class Thermoanaerobaculia; order Multivoradales; family JAIOJS01; genus DASYQD01. Next base: position 2,705 of record DATNCU010000303.1, on the reverse strand, counting down.
CGTCGACCTGCTGGCGCTGATCGGCGACAGCATCGACAACATCCCCGGCGTACCCGGCATCGGCGAGAAAGGCGCGCCGCAGCTCATCCGCGAGTTCGGCAGCCTCGAGGCGCTGCTCGACCGCACGGCGGAGGTCAAGCGCAAGAACTACCGCGAGGGGCTCGAGCAGAACCGCGAGCAGGCGCTGCTGTCGAAGGAGCTGGCGACCATCCGCACCGACCTGCCGATCGCCTTCGACCCGACGACGCTGGAGCGCCAGACGCCCGACAACGAGACGCTGCGCACGCTGTTCGCCGAGCTCGAGTTCTTCTCGCTGCTCGCCGAGCTGACGACTCAGAGCTCGGTGAAAGACCTGGTGCAAGCCGAGGAGGTGACGAGCGCCGCCGAGCTCGCGCCGCTCCTGGCAGCGCTGCCGGCGCGCGTGTCGCTGCTCGCCGTCGGTCCCGAGCAGCCGCTGGGAATTGCCTTCGTCGACGCCGGCGGTCAGCCCCGTTGGCTCGACTTTCGCCGCGAGGGACTCCGCGACGCCTTCGTGGCGACGCTGGGCACCTGGTTCGCCGATCGCGAGCGCCGCGTGCTCGGCCACGACGTCAAGGAGCTGCTGCGGCTGGTGCCCGCGGTGCGCGCCTGCTGCGGCCTCGACGACGTGATGCTCTGGTCGTACCTGCTCAACCCGGCTCTCAAGGGCACCAGCATGGAGGACCTCGCCCTCGAGGGTCTCCAGCATCGCGCCTTCACCTACGCCGACGCGGGCTGGGCGAAAGGACAGGAGCCAGCACTCGGCGACCCGCGCCTGCTCGGCCTCGCCGCCGAGCGGCTCGACCTCCTCGCCAAGCTGGAGACGCGGCTCGCCGGCCAGCTCGCGGACAGCCCGCTCGCCAAGGTCTACACCGACATCGAGGCGCCGCTCGTCGGCGTGCTGATGGCGATGGAGGAGGCGGGCGTCGCGCTCGACGTCCCCTTCCTGCAGAAGATGGGCGTCGAGCTCGGCGACGAGCTGGCGAAGCTCGAGCGCGAGGCGTGGCAGATCGCCGGCGAGGAGTTCAACCTCGGCTCGCCGCGGCAGCTCGGCGAGATCCTCTTCGAGAAGCTCGCCTACCCGATCTTCAAGCGCACGCGGAAGACCAAGAGCTACTCGACCGACGTCGAGACGCTGCAGGACCTCGCGGCAAAGGGCTTCCCGCTCGCCGACGTGGTGATGCGTCACCGCGAGCTCTCGAAGCTCAAGGGCACCTACGTCGACGCCTTTCCGCAGCTCGTCGACCCGAGCGGGCGGCTGCACACGCGCTACGAGCAGGCGGTGGCGGCGACGGGGCGCATCTCGTCGAAGGACCCCAACCTCCAGAACATCCCGGTGCGCACGCCGGTGGGCCAACAGATCCGCCGCGCCTTCATCGCGCCGCAGGGCCGCGCGCTGCTGGTCGCCGACTACAGCCAGATCGAGCTGCGGCTGCTCGCCCACATCGCGGGCGAAGAGGCGATGCTCGAGGCCTTCCGCACCGGCCGTGACATCCACACCGCGACGGCGGCGAGCGTCTTCGGCATCGCGCCGGAATTCGTCTCGCCCGACCAGCGGCGGGCGGCGAAGACGATCAACTTCGGCATCATCTACGGCATGAGCGCCTTCGGCCTGGCGAAGAACCTCAAGATCTCCAGCAAGGAAGCCGAGGCGTTCATCGCCGCCTACCGCGCGCGCTATCCGGGCGTCGTGCGCTACACGGAAGAGACGGTGAGCAGCGCGCTCGTCACCGGCAAGGTCGAGACCCTCTACGGCCGCGCCCGCTTCCTCCCCGAGCTGCAGAGCCGCAACTACGCCGTGCGCGAGAACGCTCGCCGCATGGCCATCAACGCGCGCATTCAAGGCACCGCGGCCGACATCCTCAAGCTGGCCATGGTGGCCGTGCACGGCGCGCTCGCCGAGGCGCACCCCGATGCGCGCCTGCTGCTTACCGTGCACGACGAGCTGGTCTTCGAGGTGCCCGAGGCGCAGGCCGAGCCGGTGGCGGCGGTGGTGAAGCGCGAGATGGAGGGTGTCGCCCAGCTCAGCGTGCCGATAGCGGTGGAGACCGGCTGGGGCCGCAACTGGTACGAGGCGAAGGCGTAGAGCGCGACGCATCGCCGCTCGTGCGGCGCATTGTCGCTACGATGCGTCCCGGTTTGACCCCTTCATGACTCGGGACTCCGGCAGGTCGTGGAAAGGCGTGGCGTTGGCGGCGTCGGGCGCCTTCGCCACGGCGCTCGTGTTCGCGTTCGGAGTCGCGCGGGCGACGGAGCCGACTGCCGTCTTTCCCAAGTATCTCGCGGCCGTTTCCGCACCCGCCGCCGTGCAGGCCGAGCGGCTGCAGGACTACAGCCCGCTCTACCTGGCGCTGACGCGCGTGCTGGCTCCTCAAGGCTATCGCGCGATCCTCGCCGTGCAGTGCGTCTTGCTCGGCGTCACCGCAGCCGTCGTGGCGTGGGTGGTGGCTCTCCTCGCGGGCGCCGGGTGGGGTTTCGGCGCCGGTCTCGGCGTCGCGGCCTATCGGCCTTTTCTCGCCTATTGCGGCGTGCACGAGCCGGAGGTCGTGGTGCTCGCGGCGCTCGCGATCGCGGTCCTGGGCGGTCTGCTGGCGCGCCGGTCCGCTGCCCGTACCGTGACGCTCGCCGCCGCTGCTGCGGCGGCCGCTGCGTTGAGCGCCGCGACTCTCGCTCGACCGCAGTACCTC
>DATNCU010000574.1:0-2404 GCA_035607145.1 Thermoanaerobaculia bacterium | reverse complement strand
CCGGCGTCATCCGGATGAGCTCGGCTGCGGCGCCTCGATGCCGGCGCCCTGGCGCACGTCGCACGCCGGCGCGGTGGCGAGCGGCAGCTTGCCCTTCGCCATGCGCTTGCGGTGACGCTCGACGCCCATGAAGAAGAGCTTCTCGAGGAGCTTCTGGGTGAGCGTCATGCGGAAGACGCCGCCGGCGAGCGCCGAGACCACCGCCGCGCGCACACCTTCGAACGGCGGCTCGGTGGCGAAGATGCCGACGAAGGCGGGGTCGTAGTAGCCGACGATGTAGCGGCGGAAGCGGTCGAGGCCGCGGCGCGCGAAGCGCTCGTAACCGGCGAGGTCGCCGGCGTCGAGGCGCCCTTTCTTCTCGAGGATCGCCGCCACGTCGTCGGCGGCGCGCGTCGCGGTGGTGAGCGCCACGTGCACGCCGGACGAGAACACCGGATCGAGGAAGCAGGCCGCGTCGCCCACCGTCACCCAGCCGTCGCCGGCGAAGCGGCGCAGCCGGTACGAGAAGTCGGCGAGCGGGTGCACGGCCTCGACGCGCTCGGCGCCGGCGAGGCGGCTCGACACCTCGGGCGAGGCGGCGAGCAATTCCTCGTAGAGCGCTTCTAGCGGCCGGCCTTTGCGTCCCGCCATGACGGCGCCGGGGAAGACGACGCCGACGCTGGTGGTCTCCGCGTCGAGCGGGATCATCCAGTACCAGCCCGCCGGACCGCCGACGACGAGGATGTCGCCGCCGTCCTTGCCCAGTGCCATGCGCGCGCCGCGGTAGTGCGAGAACATCGCCGCCTGCCGCAGCATGGGGTCGCGCTCGCGCAGCTTGAGCTGGCCGCCGAGCAAGGCTTCGCGGCCCGTGGCGTCGAAGACGACGCGCGCGGCGACGTCCTCCTCGCGGCCGTCGGCATGGCGAACGCGGACGCCGGTCGCGCGCTCGCCGTCGAAGCGCACGGCGAGCACCTCGACGCCCTCCTCCACCTCCGCGCCCTGCGCCGCGGCGTTCTCGAGCAGCAGGTGGTCGAACTCGGCGCGGCGCACCTGGTAGGCCTGCGGCGGCGGCTTGCGGCCGAGCGCGCCGGCGAAGGCGATGTGGTTGCTGCCGCCGTCGGGCTCGAAGGTGAAGTGCGCGCCCCACTTGCGCTGGAAGCCGGCGTCGGCGAGCTGGTCCCACACCCCGAGACGGCGCAGCAGCGGCTCGCTGTGCGGCAGCAGCGACTCGCCGACGTGGAAGCGCGGAAAGCGCTCGCGGTCGTAGATGCGCACGCGGAGGCCGTGTCGGGCGAGCAGCGCACCGACGGTGCTCCCGCCCGGTCCGCCGCCGATGACGATCGCGTCGAGCTCGTTCATTGCGGCGCGCAACGGTAGCAAACTCACGCACCGCGCCGCGAGCGCGCGCCTGCGGTGGTCACGACTGCGGTCGCGCCTTCGCTCCGAGGAAAGCGATCGCCAAGAGCCCGAGCAGGCCGGCGGCCGCGGCGAGCGCGGAACGATGCAACGGACGGCGATCGACCCACAGCCGCACCTCGTGCGCGCCCGCCGGCACCGGCACCGCGAGCCGATGCAGGTCGGCCGGGCTGACGTCGGCGGGCCGGCCGTCGACGCTGGCGCGCCAGTGCGGCTGCCAGGCGCGCTGCACCACCACCCAACCGGGGCGGGCGCCGTCGCTCGCGACCGCGATCGCGTCGGCGCTCTCGCGCAGCAATCGCGCGGCGCCGGCGCCGGGCGGTGCCGTGGCGTTGCCTTCGGGAAGCAAAGCGTCGCCGCGCGGGTCGAACCTCGGGTCGAGCAGCGCGGCGGTCGCGGCTTGGGGGTTCGCGGCGACGCGCACGCCGGCGACGCGGCGCACCATTGGCGTCGGAGCGTCGAGGCGATAGAGCCAGGTCGGCGACAGCGGCCCGGGCGCCACCGTCACCAGCCGCACACCTTGCGCGTCGGCGGCGAGCGGGCGCTCGAGCAGCAACGCTTCGACGCCCCAGACGCGCAGCAGCCGCACGCGGCGCGCATCGTCGGTCGCCTTCACGGCCTCGAGCCCGAGCCGGGTGAGGAAGGAATCGAGCCCTTCGGGCGAGGCGGCGAGCTCGTAACGCCACCCCAGCGGCACGCCCACGACCGCCATGCCGGAAGCGGCACCCTGGCGCGACAGCCACCGCCCCTCGCCGCGCGGCACGGCGCGGCGGCGCACGGTCCCGAAGAGGCGGTTGGCGCTGCCGTGCGCGAGGCGGGTGCCGGAAGGCAGCGCGGACGCGAAGCCGGGCGCGCGCTCGTACGGCGCCGCGCGGTCGAGCGCCATCGTCGCGGGCGCGAGGAGCAGCAGTTGCACCGCGACGTGGAGCGCCAACGCCAACGCCGCGAGCATGGGTCGCGGTGGCGCCGACGCCGTTACAGGATTCGTCGGGCCCTCTAAGGGCGCGTT
>DATNCU010000569.1:0-3114 GCA_035607145.1 Thermoanaerobaculia bacterium | reverse complement strand
CCTCGTCGCGCTCGGCGTCGTCCTGCGCGGCGAGACGCCGCACTTCGACTACATCTGCGGCGAGTGCAGCCGCGGCATCGCGCGGGTGACGGAGCGCCACGGCATCCCCGTCGCTTTCGGCGTCCTCACCTGCGACACCGTCGAGCAGGCGGCGGCGCGGGCGGGGGGCAAGGCCGGCAACAAGGGCTGGGAGGCGGCTCTCGCGGCGCTCGAGATGGCCGACCTGCGCGCCCGCCTTACCGCCGCCGATTGACCGATGCGCCGGCCGAGGGAAGGCGCGTGAGCCGCGGAGCGGGCGCCGGGGCGGCGCGCGGCAAAGAGACGCGGGGCAGGGGAGCGAGCAAGCGCCGCGCCGGCCGCGAGATGGCGCTGCAGATGCTCTACCAGCGCGAGATGGGCGGCGTCACCACGCCGCAGGTGCTGCACCACTACAACCCGGTGGATCTCCTCGAGGCGGTGCGCGACGAGCCGCAGGAGGACACCCTGGTCGCCATCTCCGGCCAGCCGACGCAGATGCGCGAGGCGCTCGCCTACGCACACCGGCTGGTGGCGGGGGCCGCCGACCACCTCGGCGAGCTCGACGAGTTGATCCGCGAGCAGGCCGAGCACTGGCGGCTGGAGCGCATGTCGGTGGTGGACCGCAACGTCCTGCGCCTCGCCGTCTACGAGCTGATCTACGAGCCCGACGTGCCGAAGCTGGTGGTGCTCGACGAGGCCATCGAGCTCGCCAAGCGCTTCGGCAGCGAGCAGTCCGGGCGCTTCGTCAACGGGCTGCTCGATGGTTTGCTGCGCAGCCACCGCTTCCCGGGGAGCATGACGTGAGGGCGCGCGAGGCCGCGGCCGCGGCCGTGCTGTTGCTCGCCGCGCTGCCCGTGGCCGCTGTCGCGCAGGCGGTGGCGTACGTCGGTACCGACCGCGTGCGCCTCGAGCTGCCGGCCGGCGGCCTCGTCGAGCCCTACAGCAACGCCGGCTACCGCTTGGAGGTGAGCGGCGGCGTGGCGACGGTGGAGGTCGACCTCGCGCCGCTGCGCAGCCGCCAGCCGTTCGCGGTGCCCGTGGGTGACGTCGAGGTCGGCGACCCCATCCCGGTGCTGGCGCGCGCGGTGGCTGCCGGCGCGGCGACGCGCTACGACGCGGTGACCCGCGTGCTGCAGTGGGTGGCGCGCACCGTCGCCTACGATCTCGACCGCACGCAGCCGCAGGATGCCGCTGCGGTGCTCGCCCGCCGCAGCGGTTATTGCACCGGCATCGCGCGGCTCTCGGTGGCGCTGCTGCAGGCGCTCGACATCCCGGCGCGCGAGGTGCCGGGCTTCTTGGTCGCTCCCGCCGGCGCCGGTTCCGGTATCGATTCCAGAGCGCCGGCCGGCTTCCACCGCTGGATCGAAGTCCACTACGACGACGTCGGCTGGGTGTTCAGCGATCCGCTGTTGGCGCTGCACTATGTCCCCGCCACCTACGTGCGGCTGGCCAGCGAGTCGCTGCTGCCCGAGCCCGAGACGATGCCTGGCCGACTGCTCTCGCGCGACGACCGCCGCGTGGCGGTCGACCTCTTCGCCGAGTCCTCGCCGCAGCTCACGGTACGCCGCAACGGCGTGGCGCGCCGCGCCGCCGCTCTCCAGGTGACGGTGGGCGGCGCCGCCGCCGGCCGCGCCGTGCTCGAAGGGGAGGGCATCCGCCGCGTGCGCACCCTCGACCGCGGCGAGAGCACCTTCGTCGGCCTCGAGCCCGGCAGCTACCTGCTGCGCGTCGAGCTCGACGGCGCGAGCCCCAGCCTCAAGCGCGTCATCCTGCGCGACCGCGTCTGGGGGGCCGTGCACCTGCCCGCTCCCGTCGCGCTCGAGCCCATCCCGCCCGCTCCCGGAACGCCCAGCTCCGCCCCCATCTCCGAGGAGGAGTCCACGTGACCCGAGTCCCCCATCGCGCGCCTTCCCACCGACGGCTGGCGGCGCGCTCTCTCCTGCTCCTGCTCGCGGCCCTGCCGCTCGGCTGCGGCTACGCCCTCGTCGGCCGCGGTACCAACATCCCCGAGAACATCCGCAGCGTCTACCTGTCGCCGCTCGAGAACGCGACCCGCCGCAGCGAGGTCGAGCAGATCCTCACCCGCGCCCTCGCCGAAGAATTGGTCACCCGCAAGCGCTTCACCCTCGTCAACGAAGCGCCGCAGTCCGACGCCGTCATCGCCGGCAAGGTCGTCGGCTTCGACACCACCCCGCTCACCTTCGACGACCAGGGCCGCGCCACCGAGTACCAGATCACCATCACTGCCTCGATGACGTTCCGTGACCGCGCCGCCGACAAGGTGCTGTGGCAGAACGACCGCTACATCTACAAAGAGAGCTACCAAGTCGACCCCTCCGAGCAGCTCTACTTCGACCGCGAAAAGATCGCCATCGAAGAAGCCGCTGGCCGCTTCGCCCGCACGGTAGTCATCGACCTGCTCGAAGGCTTCTAGTCCGTATCTTCCTCAGAGTCGCGATCTCGTCGCGTCACGAGGCAAGCGGTTGCGGCCGCCGCGCGGAGCGGGCGCCCGGGCAGAGGGCTCCCGCCCGCGCGCAGCGTCTTCGCGAGCACGGGTGGGATACTGACCGAGGCGGGGACCCGCGGAGCGCGGCGACCGCAACCGCCTCGGTGAGAGACTGCTCCGAAGGAGCTCTGCTCCGAAAGAGAGCTACTTGGCCGAAGCCTTAGCGACAGCCTTCGTCAACCGCGACTTCGTCCGCGCCGCCGTGTTCCCATGCACGACGTGCTTCTTGGCTGTGCGGTCGATGATCTGCACCGCGCTCCGCAGCGCGTCCTGAGCAACCTGCGCATCGCCGCTGGCCAGCGCCCCGCGCACCTTCTTGATCGCGGTACGCATCTCGCCCTTAGCAGAGCGGTTGCGGACGCGCCGCTCCGCGCTCTGTCGCATGCGCTTCTCAGCCGACTTGGTATTCGCCATAGCTCGCTGCCAACCTTCTTGGAGTGTGAGATGAGGTCGCGGCGCTCGCCGCGCGGGAGGACGGCGGATTCTAGCCGCCGGTCTGACCGGGGTCAATGCCGAGCGTGCCGAGCTGCTGGCGGGCGAGGTTCGCCTCGTCGCTCTTCGGATGGCGGCGGATGACGTTCTGCAGCTGC
>DATNCU010000550.1:0-2688 GCA_035607145.1 Thermoanaerobaculia bacterium | reverse complement strand
ACGAGCGCCACCGCGGCGAGCTCTCGGCGGCGCGCGCCACCCTCGCCCGCGAGCACGACCTGCGCGGCCTCGTCTACGCGAGCCTGGCGCTGCACCGCGCGGTGGCGCTCGCCATCCAGGTGGCGCCCTCGGACGCGCCGGTTCTGATCACCGGCCCTTCGGGCGCCGGCAAGGAGCGCGTCGCCGAGATCATCCAGGCCAACTCGCGGCGGCGCGGCGCACCCTTCGTGCGCGTCAACGTCGGCGCCATCCCCGCCGAGCTGATGGAGGCGGAGCTGTTCGGCGCGGAGGCCGGCGCCTACACCGGCTTGAAAGGGCGCCGGGTGGGGCACTTCGAGGCGGCCGACGGCGGCACGCTATTCCTCGACGAGATCGACTCGCTGCCGCTCGCGGGTCAAGTGAAGCTGCTGCGCGTGCTGCAGGGGGGCGAGCTGCTGCGGCTGGGGAGCAGCCGCGCGCAGCGCGTCGACGTGCGCGTGCTCTCGGCCACCAACGCGGCGCTGCCCAAGGCGATCGCCGAAGGGCGCTTCCGCGAGGACCTCTACTTCCGGCTCGACGTGGTGGAGATCCGCGTGCCGGGCCTCGCCGAGCGGCCCGAGGACGTGCTGCCGCTGGCGCGCCACTTCCTCACCACCTTCGCCGCCGAGCGCGGCGAGCCGCTGCGGCTCTCCGCGGCGGCCGAAGGCGCGCTGCTCGGGCACCCGTGGCCGGGCAACGTACGCGAGCTCGAGAACCGCATTCGGCGTGCCTCGTTGCTCGCCACCGGTGTCGAGATCGGCGTCGCCGATCTGGGGCTGGGAGCGGGCACCGGCGAAGCGCCGCCCCCCTTGTCGCCGGACGCCGAGGGCGAGCGCGCCGAGCTGCTGAGCCTCCTCGCCGGCGACGAGGGCAACGTCAGCCGCGTTGCCGACCGCTTGGGCATCAGCAGGCAGGCCCTCTACCGCCGCATGGCGCGGCTGGGGATCGAGCTGGAGCGCCGGCCCAGGTAGGCTGGTGCGTGTGGCGCACCCGCCCGACCTTGAGGCCGTAGAGACCGACGAGCCGGCCCCGTCATCGCGAGCGCAGCGAAGCGATCTCGTCAGCGCGGTGGGCACGATCCCGCTGCCTGCCGCCGGCCCCGCTCCGCGCCCGCGCCGCACCTCGCTCGCCGGTCGCATCACCGGCGCGGTCTTCGTCGCCCTGCTCCTCGCCGGAGCCGGCGCGGCGCTGGCGGCGCGTTACGAGCTGACGCCGCGCCTCACCTTTCTCATCGTCCTCGCCATCGGCCTGCCGATCGCGGCGTGGTCGGTCGCGCGCCTGCTGCGGCCGCTCGACCGCGTCGTCGGCGGCGTTGCCGACGGCATCCGCAGCTTTCGCGACCACGACTTCAGCGTTCGCCTCGCCCATCCGGGCGGCGACGACGAGCTGGGCGAGCTGGTGCGCCTCTACAACGACGTCGGCGGCCTGCTGCAGGAGGAGCGGCATCTGCTGCGCCAGCGCGAGCTGCTGCTGCAGACGGCGCTGGACCGCTCGCCGGCCGCGATCCTGCTCGTCGGCCCCACCGGCCGCATCGTCTACGGCAATCGCGAGGCGCGCGTGCTGCTGCTCGGCGGCGCGCCGCTGGAAGGGCGCAGCTATGGCGAGCTGCGCGACGGCTGCCCGCCGGCCATGCAGGAGGTGATGGCGAGCGACACCGACGGCCTCTTCACCGTGCGCGAGGGCGATCACGCCGAGACCTTTCACCTCTCGCGGCGCAGCTTTCGCCTCAACTACCGCCGCCACGAGCTCCTGCTGCTGCGCCGCTTGACCGGCGAGCTGGGGCGGCAGGAGGCGGAGATCTGGAAGAAGGTGCTGCGCGTCGTCTCGCACGAGCTCAACAACTCGCTCGCGCCCATCTCGTCGCTCGTCCACTCGGCGCGCATCATCGCCTCCGAGCCGCGCCACGCCCACCGCGCTGACGAGGTCTTCGCGACGCTGCGCGAGCGCCTCGACCACCTGCAGCGCTTCCTCGACGGTTACGCCCGCTTCGCGAGGCTGCCGCGCCCGCGGCCCGAGGCGGTCGACTGGGGGCGGTTCCTCGAGACTGTGCAGGACTTCCCGCAGGTGCGGCTGGTGGGCACGCTGCCGGCAAGCCCCGGCTGGTTCGATCCCGCGCAGCTGAGGCAAGTGCTCGTCAACCTGTTCAAGAACGCCGTCGAGGCGAGCGAAGGGGACGGCAACGATGCGATCAGCGACGCGCGCGGAGTCGAGGTCAAGCTGCGCGTCGAGTCCGCCCCCGAGGGCGGCACCTGGATCCAGGTGAGCGACAAGGGCCGCGGCATGGACGAGGAGACCATGCGCCAAGCCCTGCTGCCGTTCTACTCGACCAAACCCGGCGGCAGCGGGTTGGGCCTCGCGCTCTGCCGAGAGATCCTCGAAGCCCACGGCGGCAAGATCGCCCTCCAATCACGCCCGGGCGAGGGCACCGTGGTCACCTGCTGGCTGCCGCCGCGGTAGCTGGCGCAGACGATCGGACGCGCTCCGCTGTAGTTAATCGACGGGCTCGTCGGACGTTGACAGATCAGTGAGCGCGTCCCGTCGACCCTGGCTGCGGCTGATCGTCGTCACGATCGTGCTCGCGGTGTTTGCGCTGGGATCGTTCGGCGTGCTCCACGCGATCGCGATCGTGCCGATCTGGTGGCGGCTGCTCGGCGGCTTTCCGCAGGCTTT
>DATNCU010000535.1:0-3178 GCA_035607145.1 Thermoanaerobaculia bacterium | reverse complement strand
GCCGCGCGCGCCCGGGCTCGGGCAGGCGATCTCTTCCGTGCCGCTCGCCTTCGTGACCTACCTGAAGATGCTGCTGTGGCCGACCGAGTTCTCGTTCTTCCGCCCCGAGCGGCCGGTGTGGGGCTTCCTGGACGCGCCGGTGCTGGTGTCGATGGGCGTCGTCGCCTTGCTCGGCGTCGGGCTCGTCCTGGCGGCGCGCCGCGTGCCCGGGCTGCTGCTGCCGGCGGCCTGGTTCGTGGTCTGGCTGCTGCCGGTCCTCAACTTCTGGGCGCTGCGCCCGGAGTGGATGGTCACCGACCGCTACCTCTTCCTGCCCTCGCTGGCGTTGCCGTGGGCGCTCCTAGTCGTGCTGCCTCGCCGCGCGGCGGCGCCGGTGCTGGCGGCGGCGGCAGTGGTCTGCGCCGTTCTCGCGGTGCGCTATGCGGCGATCTTCGTCGACGAGCGCACGTTCTACGCGGCGATGGCGCGCGCCGAGCCGACGAGCTCGTTCGTGGCCGCCGAGCAGGCCCGGCTGCTGCGCAAGGACGGCAACCGCACCGCTGCCGAGGCGGCGCTGCGGCGCGCCGTCGAGCTCGGACCGCGAGAGCCCGAAAACCTCCGCGACCTCGGCGACCTCGAGCTCGGGCGCGGCGACTTCGCCGCCGCCGAAGGGCACTACCGGCGTGCGCTCGCGGAGGAGCCCGAGGCGAGCAAGCCCTTCAAGCAGCTGGCCCTCGCCCTGGCGGCCGCGGGAGAGGGCGACCGCGCCTTCGCCATCGTCGAGGAATCGGCGCGGCGCTGGCCGCATGACTTCGAGGTCCGGTTGCTGCAGGCCCTGTTTCTCGGTGCCCGCGGCGAACGAGCGCGGGCCGAATCGGCATTCGAGGCGGCGCGACGGCTCCGCCCCGGCGACCCCGCACTCGCGGGCGGGCTCGACGGCACGCTCTCGAGGCTCGGACACTTGGTGCCGCCGACTGGCGAGGCGCGGAGATGACGCCAGCGGAGATCACGCCAGGCTCGCCGGCTGCGCCCGCGCCGACCGCAGACTTTGCGAAGTCGCGCCCGGCTCGCTGGGTCACCGTCGCGCTCCTGCTCGCCATGCACGCGCTGGCGCTCGCCAACGCCGTGCTGCACCCGCCGGAGATCGCCTACGACGCGGGGGCGCATCTCTCCTACGCGGTGGTCTTGAGCGAGGGGCGATTGCCCACGCGCGCCGAGACCTACGAGTACTTTTCACCGCCGCTCGCCTACGTGCTGCCTGCCCTCACGCTCGCGGCAGGGTGGTCGCATGAAGCGAGCGCCAAGGCGGCGCAGCTGCTCAACGTCGTGCTGTCGCTCGGGATCGCGCTCGGCCTGCTGCGGCTGTGCCGGGTGGCCGCGCCGGCGGAGCCGTGGCTGGGTCCGTGCGCGCTCGGCCTGCTCGCCATGCTGCCGGTGTACTACAAGTCCCTCGCCCAGCCCATCCGCAGCGAGGTCTGGCTGGCGCTGCTGGCGGTCCTGCTCGCCTGGAGGCTCGTGCTGGTGGTCGCGGCGAAGCAGCTGACGGCGCGGCACGCGTTGCTGCTGGTGCTCCTCGGCGGTGGGCTCCTCCTGGCGCGGCAGTTCGGCGTCTTCGTGCTCGTCGCCGCGGGTCTCTTCCTCCTCGCCGGCGTCGCGCGTCGGCGAGAACTCCGGCGTCCGGCGTTGCTGGCCATCGCCGCACTCGCCCTGGGTGCGTTCACCCTCGCCGGCTGGTTCTACGCCCATCTCTTCCTGGCGTACGGAAGCCCCGCGGCCTACGCGCGCCAGAGCCCTGGCCGCGGGCTGCGCAACCAGGAGCCCTCGTTCTACTTCGGCACCGGCGACGGCCAGCTCTTCACGCTGCCGCTGCGCCCCGCCTTCCCCAACCAGCTGCTGCCCATCCTCTACGCCGATACCTGGGGCGATTATTGGCAGTACTTCCTCGTCTGGGGGCGGACGCCTCACCGGGTGCTCGCCGGCCGGAACCTCGAGGGCACGCTCCACCGTGTGCCGGAGCGGGTGGTGACGAATCGGTCCGCGATGGGACGCTACCTGGGCCGGGTGGCGCGGTTGGCGCTGTTGCCGTCCGTCGTTCTCATCGCCGGCTTCTGCTACGGCTTCGCGGCCCTCGCCAGGTGGATGCGGCGCGCATCGAGCCGAGATGCCGCGGCCGCTCTGGCCGCACTGATCGTCGCGGTGACGGCGGCGGGGTACTTCTACTTCCTAGTCCAATACCCGGCTCGCCCGCTAGGGACCACCATCAAGGCGACCTACGTGCTCCATGCGTTCCCCTTCCTCGCGCTGCTCGGCGGCTACGTGCTGGTCGCGCTACGGCAGTGGCGGCGCACCGCTTGGCGGCTGGTCGTTGCCGCCCTCGTCGCCGTGGGCCTGTTCGCGGCTGGTGCGATGGTCACGCGCTACCCCGCGGCTGCTGGCGCCGCCGTTGCAGTCGCGCATCGCTGATGCCGGCGAGCGGCGGGCTGCCGCGGCGCGGCGGAACGGCTGCCCGGTATTGCCGCACTGCGGCGAGCGGTGGTAATCTGAACCTCGACGGTGGGCGCCGAACGGACCAGGGGGTTTCCGATGAACGAGACGCGGCCGGTGCATGCATCCGGGACTAACGCATCCGGTGGAGTCCATGTCAGCGAGCGCGAGGCGATGGAAGTGGCGGAGGCCGCGCGCGAGAAGGAGTGGATCCGCCCCAGCTTCCTGCGCGAGATGTTCCTCGGCAACTTCCGCCTCGACCTCATCCACCCCTTCCCGCTGCCCGATCCGCCGCGGCCCGAGTTCCAGGCCTTCTTCGACACGCTGACGGAGCTGCTGCGCACGGAAGGCAAGCCGGTCGAGATCGACGCCACCGGCGAGTACCCGCCGGCGCTGCTCGACGCGCTCGCCAAGCTCGGTGCCTTCGGGATGAAGATCCCCAAGGAGTACGGCGGCCTCGGCTTCACCAATGCCGAGTACCAGAAGGTGATGGAGCTGCTGGGCAGCTGGGACGGCAACGTCTCGGCGCTGCTCTCCGCCCATCAGTCGATCGGCGTACCGCAGCCGCTCAAGCTCTTCGGCTCGCCGGAGCTCAGGAAGAAGTACCTGCCGCGCTGTGCGAAGGGCGAGATCTCCGCCTTCGCGCTCACCGAGGAGGACGTGGGCTCCGACCCGGCGCGTCTCACCACCAGCGCCGAGCTCTCGGCGGACGGCA
>DATNCU010000515.1:0-2515 GCA_035607145.1 Thermoanaerobaculia bacterium | reverse complement strand
GTAATGGCGGCGGGGGCAGCGCAGGAAGCGGAGGGGGCGGAGGAAACGGAGGGGGCGGCGGAGGAGGCAACGGTGGCGGCGGGGCGGCGGCTAGCGGCGGCGCGGCGGGCGCCGGTGCCGGGGCTGGCGCCGCCGCAGGGGCTGGCGGGGCCGGTGCCGGTCACGGCGGCGGGCACGGCGGTGTCGGCGCGGCTGGCGCCGCGGCGAACGGAGCCGGTGCCACTGGCGGTGCTGGTGCGAACGCCGGCGCCGCGGCCGGAGCCGCGACGGGAGCTGGTGCCGCGACCGGCGCTGGTGGCGCCGCAGGAGCTGGAGCTGCAGCAGGAGGCGGCGCCGGAGGCTCGGGCGGCGGCGACGGAGGAGGTGGCGACAGTGGCGGAATAGCTGGAAACAGCCAGGCCGCCATCAACGCGCCGGCACTCGAGCGCGTCGTCGATGCTGCCTCGAAGGCAGCCATAGAGGCGGCGCGCCTCGCCGCGATCACGACGGAGGCCGCCAAGCGAGCCGATGAGCAGCAGACATCGGAGCTTGCGCTGGCGGCGCGGGACGCCGCGCGGCTCGCGGCCGACGCCTCACGCGAAGCGGCTCGCGCCGCCGAACGGGCGAATGCCGCCGCTCGTAGTCCGAGCCTCGACGGACGCGCAGTGGCCCAGCGCGAAGCCGCGCGTGCGCGCAGCGCCGCCGAGCGAGCCTGGGAGGCCGTCGACGAGACGCGCGACCGGCCGACGAGGACCGCACCGGCTTCGGCGGTGCGGCTGACCTCCGCCCCGGGGATGTTTCAGGCCTTCCGTCGAAGTATGCGCGCGGAGTCGAGCTTCTCCTACGGCAGGGGCCTGCTCGATGCGCAGAAATATGGCGAGGCTCGCGATCTCTTCGCCGAAGCGACGATCCTGTATCCCGAGCACGACCAGGCGCGAGCGCTTCTGGCGTGGACCGACTACTTCCTGGGTGACTTCCGCGGGGCTGTCGTCGAATTCAAGACCGCTCTCCAGCGTCAGCCGACGTGGGAGGGGCTCCACAACGGACTCGGGTGGAGCCGGCTCCGCCTCGGTCGATATCACCTCGCGGTCGCGGCATTCGAGCCGGCCGTGCAGCGAAATCCCGAATACCTCGACGCCTTGCACGGCCTCGGCTCGGCGCGGCTCGAGCTGGGCGACTACGAAAACGCGCTCCCGCCGCTGGAGAAGGCGCTGCACGGCTCGCGGCGGCTCGTCGGCGAAGAACCCCCGGAGACGGCGGCGATCAGAGCCAAGGTCGCGTGGAGCCTCTATTACCTCCAGCGCTACCGGGAGGCGCTGCAGATGTTCATCAGAGCCAGTCTCGGCGCGCCCGACTCGTATCAGCTCCACGCCGGGATGGGATGGTGCTACATCAAGCTCGGCCAGAAGGACGATGCGCGCACGGCGTTCAAGCGGGCGCTCCAGCTCAAGCCGGATGACGAAGGCGTTCGCGACGGGCTGCGGCGCGCCGGGATCTGATGGGTGACCGCGGTGTCATGAGCGACGCACCGCCACTCACCTGGGAGGGCCGGGGCCACCCGCATCGCTGCCAGGCCGGCCACCGCTGGCAGCACGTGGACCCTACGGCCGTCGGGTGCGCGATTCCCACGTACGACGGCGCCGGTAGCCTTCCGGACGTCCGTCCTGAGGACTGCCCCGTGTGCGGTGGCCGTGACGACGTGCTCGTGCGGCCGGCCCACACGCACTACTGCATCCTCTGTGATGGGGACTGGGTTCACGAGGGCCGATGCCTGGAAGATCTGCCGGCCTGGTGTCCCTGGTGTTGTCCGATCGAGGGAACTCCGCCGACGGCGGCGAGAACGGGGCCGCACTCTCACTACTGTCTGGACTGCGGCTCGATCTGGCGCCACTCGAAAGGATGCTCAGCACCGCTCGAAGCGGTCTTGCCTGATTGCTCAGGCTGCCTCAACCGAGACGAACGCCCACTCGCCACTGCAGCCGCCCGCCTGGTTCGCGCCGTCCGGAGCTACGATCTCGTCCGGCCGCTCGCGATGACGCTCTCCCTCGCAGCGTGCGCGTTTCTAGCGGGCTCGTTCGTGGTCAGGCTTTCGCCGGTCTCCCGGACGTCGACGCCTCCAATCCGCGAACAGCTGAGCGTCGTCGTTCAGCCGCCTCGCGCCACGGAACCGCCCGCGACGCGTGCGCCGGCTCCAACGGCGACCGAACGGGAGCCAATGCCGGCAGCGTCCGTCGCACGCGTACCGCAAGGCGAGCCGCCGACGCTGCCGCGACGCGAGGGCGTCAGCGCGAAACGCGCCAGAGAGCTTGCACCGAAGGCGCCGGCGATTTCACCGAGGGTGCCGCCTCCGGAGCTGCCGCCACCGGCGACCCTGTCTTCGCCCGTCGCCGAAAGCCGCGCGGCTGAACCCATGCCGCCATCGCCCGTGCCATCGCCAGCACCGCTCGCGTCCGAGCCGGCCGTCGAGTCGCCGATCCAGAAGCCGGAACGGCTCGTGGCTGTCCCGATGGACGTTCCCGTGACCAAGCCGTCTATT
>DATNCU010000512.1:0-6822 GCA_035607145.1 Thermoanaerobaculia bacterium | reverse complement strand
GCAGGAAGATGACACGCTCGACCCCCAGCGACTCCACCACCTCGACCGCGTTGGCGGAGGTGCAGCAGACGTCCGACTCCGCCTTCACGTCGGCGGAGGTGTTGACGTAGGTCACGACCGGCACGCCCGGGTAACGCTCCTTGAGCAGCCGCACGTCGGCGCCGGTGATCGACTCCGCCAGCGAGCAGCCGGCGCGCAGGTCGGGGATGAGCACCGTCTTCTCCGGCGACAGCACCTTCGCCGTCTCGGCCATGAAGTGGACGCCGCAGAGCACGATGACGTCGGCGTCGGTCTTCGCCCCTTGCTGCGCCAGCGCCAGCGAGTCGCCGGTGATGTCGGCGATGCCATGGAAGATCTCCGGCGTCTGGTAGTTGTGGGCAAGCACAACGGCGTTGCGGCGCCGCTTCCACTCGGCGATGGCGGCGACGTAGGGCGCGTGGACGGCCCACTCCACGGGCGGCACGACGCGGCGCATGCGGTCGTAGACCGGCTCCAGGCCGGCCAACTCGCGCGTCGAGAGTGGCGGCGGCGCTAGCGGCGGATGAACCGCCGGAGGCGAGAACCGCAAGGTCTGGGCGGCGACTGTTATGCTCATTTGGAGTATATTCCTGGCCTAAGAAAGGGCCGACTCGCGCCGGCGCCGTTATGCTGCCAATGAGCATAACGTCTGTCAAGGGTCGCTGATTCCACCCCGGCGGTCACCAACCAGTGCCTTCAGCCGCGCAGAGCGCCCGGCAGCCCGACGCCCGGCGCGGGACGCTCGCGAAGCACCTCGCGGCGGAACCGGAAGAGCTCCGCCGGTCGCCCGCCGGTGGACAGCTCGAGCCGTCCCGTCCCCTCCACCAGACCGCCGCGCTCCACCAGCCGCCGGAAGTTCTGCTTGTGGAGGCGCACGCCGGCTAGCGCCTCCACCACGCGCTGCAACCGCGACAGGGTGAAGGTAGGCGGCAACAGCTCGAAGACGACCGGCCGGTACTTGAGCTTGCCGCGCACGCGCCCCAGCGCCGTGGCGAGGATGCGCCGGTGGTCGAGCGCCATCGGCCGCCCAAGCTGCAAGCCCTTCGCGGGCGGCGTCTCGTCGCGGTCGGACCAGCTCTCGCGCACCAGCCCCACCTCGTAGAGCAGCTCGTAGCGCTCGAGCACGCGGTACGGATCCCACGGCGCGCCGACGCCGAAGGTGAGGTCGACGCGCTCGCGCCGCGCCCGCGCCTCGCGACCACCGCCGCGGGCCCACGCCGCCAGCGCCGGCTCTACCGTGCGAGCGAGCACCGGCGGCCTCCCCTCGCGCCAGTCCTCCCAAGGCAGGTAGCCGTAGACGTCCAGCCAGCGCGCCCCGCCCGCCCCCGCCACCTCCTGCTCCTCGACCAGCGCCAGATAGCCGGCCGAGACCACGCGCGGCCCGCCCTCGCGCTCGCGCGGGTCGCGGAAGCGGTCGCCGAAGGTGTAGAGCTGCTCGACGTAGCCGAGCTGCAGCCCGGTCTGCTGCGTCACCCACGCGCGCAGCCCCTTGTCGAGCGTCAGGTGGCCGACGGGGTCGAGCGGCCCGAACGGCAGGGCATCGGGGAGGTTGCCCACATCCGCGCCCGCCTTCCCCGCCGCCGCGGTCGCCAGCTCTTCCGGCGCCGCCAGCGCGTGTCCGGCGCGCTGCACCGTGAGCACGCGCGGCACCTCCTCGGTCACGGCGAGGATCACCGCGTTGAGGCCGAGGACTACCGGCGGCAGCTCCCTCGGCGTGCCACCAGCGGGCCTCGCCTTCGCTGCCATCTCACCCGCCCGTCGTGCCGGGCTGCGCGGCGCCGCCGAGCTCCTCGAAGGGCACGTTGAGGATCGGGTACTGCTGCCAGTCGCGGTAGTCGTAGTGCCACCACTCGACGGAGTAGACCGTGAAGCCGTGCGCCTCCATCACTCGGCGCAGCAGGTCACGGCGCTGCCGCTGCGCCGCCCTGCCGCCCGCGTAGTCGGCGGCGGCGCGCGGGCTCATCTCGTCGTAGAGGCTTGGCATCTCGGCCGGCTTGCCCGTCTTGAGGTCGTAGAGCGTCAGGTCGACGGCGCAGCCGCGGTTGTGCTTCGAGCCTTCCGCGGGATCGGCGACGAAGTCCTTCTTGTCGTCGGGCGTCGCCTCCCAGAACACCTTGGTCACGTACCACGGTCGATAGGCGTCGTGGACGAGCACGCCCCAGCCGTGCCCGCGCAGCTCGGCGTTGGCCGCGACGAGGGCCTCAGCGGCCGGCCGCTGCAGGAAGGCGCGCGCCTGGGTGTAGACCGGCGTCGAGAGGAAGTTGTCGCGGCCGGCATAGCGGACGTCGAGGTGGATGGTGGGGTCGAGCGTCACCAGCTCGACGAGGTCGGGCGCGCGCTTGTCGGTCTCGACCGGCGGGGTGGCCGCGAGCGCCTCGCGGCGCAGCTCCTCCACGGGACGCAGCGGCGTGATACGGAAGACCTTGGGCTGCGGTTGCGACGACGCGCAGGCAACGGCCAGAAGAGCGACGACGAAGGAACGACGAAGACCACGCACGTCGCGACGCTAACACGCAGGCTCGAACGTCAGTGCGACGCGAAGCATCGAGATCGCTTCGTCGCTGCCGCTCCTCGCGATGACACATCATCGTCGTCGCGAGCATCTTTCGAACACAGCGAAGCGATCTCGATTCTCTCGGGCAGCTAACCCTTGATCACGCCGAGCGGCTCGAGCCGTGCGACCTTGGTGGCGATACCGGCCCTGGTCACGACGTCGACCACGTCCGCGACGTCCTTGTATGCCTCGGGCATCTCCTCGGCCACGGTCGCCATACCGGCGGCCATCACCACGATGCCCTTCTCCGCCAGCTCTTCCACTACACGTCGGCCGCGCGCGCGCCGCTTCGCCTCGCCGCGGCTGAGCAGCCGTCCCGCGCCATGGCAGCTGCTGCCGAAGGTCTCCTCGTACGCCTTCTGCGTGCCGGCGAGCACGTACGAGTAGCGCCCCATGTCGCCGGGGATGAGCACCGGCTGCCCCACCTCGCGGTAGGCGTGCGGTACCTCGGCGTGCCCCGGAGGGTAGGCGCGCGTCGCGCCCTTGCGGTGCACGCAGGCGCGCTGGCGCCGGCCGTCGACCTCGAAGGTCTCCATCTTGGCGATGTTGTGGCAGACGTCGTAGACCACCTCCACCTCGAGCCGCTCCACCGGCGTGCCGGTCGCCTTGGCGAAGCTCTCGCGCACGAAGTGCGTCATCACCTGGCGGTTGGCGAAAGCGAAGTTGGCGGCCGCGGCCATCGCCGCGAGGTAGCACTTGCCCTCCGGCGAGGCGAGTGGCGCGCAGGCGAGCTGGCGGTCGGGCAGCTCGATGCCGTGCCGCTCCGCCGCCGCCAGCATCCCCTTCAAGTGGTCGGTGCACACCTGGTGGCCGAGCCCGCGCGAGCCGCTGTGGATCATCACCGTCACCTGGCCGCGCACCAGGCCGAAGGCGCGCGCCACGCGCTCGTCGTAGATCTCGGCGACCCGCTGCACCTCGGCGAAGTGGTTGCCCGAGCCGAGGGTGCCGAGTTGCGAGCCGCCACGCTCGCGCGCGCGTGGCGACACCTGCGACGCCTCGGCCTGCGGCAGGCTGCCGCCCTCCTCGAGCGCCTGGAGGTCGCGCTTGAAGCCCAGGCCGCGGTCGACCGCCCACGCGGCGCCGTCGCGCAACACGCCGTCGAGGTCGTCGCCCGACAGGCGCAGGTCGCGCCTCCCACCGCCGACGCCCGTGGGGATGCTGCGGTATAGCTGCTCGACCACCTCGCGCAGCGCGCGACGGTCGAAGTCGCCGCGCCGCAGGTCGGTGCGCAGCAGCCGCACGCCGCAGTTGATGTCGTAACCGACGCCGCCTGGCGAGATGACGCCTTCGTCGGCGTCGGTGGCGGCCACGCCGCCGATCGGAAAGCCGTACCCCCAGTGGATGTCCGGCATCGCCAGCGAGGCGCGCAGGATTCCAGGCAGGTGAGCGACGTTTGCCACCTGCTGCAGCGCGGGGTCGTTGCGCAGAGCCTCCATCATCGCGTCGCTCGCGTAGACGATCCCCTCGACGCGCATCTTCCCTTCGCGCGGGATTCGCCAGCGGGTGTCGTCGATGCGTTGCAGCTTCATCGCGGCTCAGATGTCAAAGATGATGCGCGCGCGCCAACCGTGCTCGTCGCATGCCACCTCGAGTCCGTAATAGGTGACCGCCTTGACTTGGACCTTGAGCGGATGGCTCGCGGCGTCGAACCGCTCGCCGCGCATGCGCGCGCGCAGCGACCAGGACTCGCCGCTGCCTTCAACGCTCGCCTCGCCACGTGGGTAGAGGACGCCGGTGGTCTCGAAGCGGAAGAGCAGCTCCTCGAGCCACGCCACCAGCAGCAGGTCGAGCCCCGCGGCCTCAACCTCGAAGGCACGCTCCTCGCCGGCGCCGATGCGCGCGACCTCGGTGATCACGTCGCAGAAGCCCGCCGCCGCGTCGACGAACAGCGCCTCCAGCGTCGCCGCCCGCACCTCGATGCCGACGTCGGCGGTGTGCTCGACGACGGCCCAGCTCACGCTCACTCCGCGAGGAGCGGGACCGGCTGCGTGGCAACGGCAGCCGCTGCGTCGATCGGCGGCGGCGCCTCCGCCACGTCACGGTCGAACACCGCCGCGAAGTGCGGCACCAGCCGCCGCGCCACTTCCTCCAACGACCACGCCTTCCCCGTCAGTCGCTCGATGGAGGTGAGCGAGATCCCCGGCAACCCGCACGGCACGATACCGCCGAAGGCGCTCACGTCCGTCGTCACGTTGAGCGCGAAGCCGTGAGTGGTGATCCACCGCGACAGGTGCACGCCCAGCGAGGCGATCTTCTCCTCCCCCACCCATACGCCGACGTGCGGCGACGGTCGCGGCGCCGCCGTCACGCCCACCTCCGCCAGCGTGCGCACCAGCACCTCGCAGAGGTCGCCGACGTAGCGCCGCACGTCGCGCCTGTCGGGCGACAGGTTGAGGATCGGATAGCCGACGAGCTGTCCCGGACCGTGGTACGTCGCCTGCCCGCCACGGTCGGACTCGTGCACCGCGATGCCACGCTCGGCCAGCCACTCGGCGTCGGCGGTGATCTCGCCGTCGCCGGCGTTGCGGCCGAGCGTGAACACAGGCGGGTGCTCGAGCAGCAGCAGCCGCTCCGGGCCCGTGCCGTCCTTCAACGCTCGGCGCACCGCCTCCTGCAGTCGCACGCCGTCGTCGTAGGCGACCGAACCCAGGAAGCACCACTCGACGCGGCGCCGCTCGGCCATCGCCGACATTCTAGTGGCGCCGCAGCCCGCGGCTCAGGGGTCGATGATCAAGACCGGGTCCGGGCACTCCTTGTCGCCGATGTGGATGCGGTACGGGTGGGAACCGTAGTCCTTCTGCTTGATGGTCGCCTTGACCTCGGTGGCCGAGACCTGCGACACCTGGAAGGCACCCTTCCCCTTGGCGAGCTTGAACTCGATGCCCAGCGGACCGGGATCGCCCGACAGCGTCCAGTGCGCCTCTTGCTTCTTCGCCTCGGAGACGTGCGCCTCCTCCTTGTCCACCGTGCAGTCGGCGTTGACCTGGATCCAGACCTCCGGCCTCTCCGGCCCCACCGACGGTGCCGTCCCCGTGCCGCCCGTCGTCCCCCCCTCCGGCGGGCGCGAATAGCCGCTGGCGCAGCACACCGCACCCATCGCGAGCGCACTCATCATCAGCACGAAGCCACGCTTCCACGTCATTTCCCTGTCCCTCCTTGAATCAGGCCGCGCGGCGTCCCTCGCCGAGCAGCTTCGAGAAATCGCGCTCGCCGCGCAGACGGCCCAGCTCGGGGTCGCGCGACAGCAGGTTGCGGTCGTAGCCGGCGGTGACCGCGCGCTCGAGCAGCGCCATGGCGTCGCCGTTGCGGCCGCCGAGGCTCGCCACAAGTGCAGACGCGTAGAGCCCCTCGGGACCGGCCGTACCAGCGTCATCGCGGCGTAGCTCCTCCTCAGCGGCGGCCAGCTCGCCCACCTTGGCCAGCGCCATTGCCAGGTGGATGCGCACGCTGGTGTCCCCGGCGTTGACGTCGAGCTGCTGGCGACCGAGCGCGATCGCCTTGCGGTAGGCCTCCGTCGCCTCGTGCTCGCGGCCCGGGCTCCAGCGGTAGCAGTCGGCGAGGTTGAGCCAGACGTCGAGGCTCGCCGGCATCAGCCGCGTCGCCCGCTCGAACGAGCGCGCCGCGTCGGCGAAGCGGCCGAGGTAGAACTGCTGCGTGCCGAGGTTGGCGAAGCCCGACCCGGTCTCCTCGAGCGCCACCGAGCGCTGCGCCGCGGCGAGCGCTCCCTCGAAGTCGCCGCTCGCGGTGAGCGCGGCGCCGAGGTTGCTGAAGCCGCGGGCGCTGTCGGGGTTGAGCTCGGTGACGCGGCGGAACATCTGCGCCGCGTCACGGAAACGGCCGTGCTTGAAGTAGTAGCCGCCGAGCTTGCTGTAGGCGGCCCAATAGCCGGGCTGCAGCGCCAGCAGGCGGCGGAACGCCTCCTCAGCCGCCGGGCCGTCGCCCATCGCGTCCCACGCCTGCGCCAGCGCCAGCATCGCCTCGCTGTTGGCGGGCTGCACGCTGAGCGCGTGGCGAAGCAGCGGCACCGCGCGGCCCGGATCGCCGGTGCGTATCGCCAGCTGCGCCAGCGTCACCTCGACCTCCGGCCGCCGGGGCGCCAGCTGCCGCGCGCGCTCGCAGTAGGAGCGCGCGAGCGGCGCCCAGCTCGCATCGCGCGTCGTTACCAACCGCTGCAGGAAGGCACGGCCGAGGGCGGCATGCACGAGCGGCGACTCCGGCGCCTCGCGCGCCAGCGCCTCGAGCAACGCGAT
>DATNCU010000505.1:0-3203 GCA_035607145.1 Thermoanaerobaculia bacterium | reverse complement strand
ACAGGAAGGTGGTGTCCTCGAGCGTCACCACGTTGGCCGAGCGCCCCTCGCGCTCGACCAGGCTCATCTCGCCGACGGTGTCGCCGGGGCCGAGCAGGGCGAGGGTGATCTCGGTGCCGTCCTCGCGGTCGAGCTGAATCTTCACCGACCCCTGCAGCACGAGGAACAGCGACTCGCCAGGCTGCTGCGCGCTCATCACCCGCGTGCCGGCGGGGAAGGTGCGGCGGCGGAGCTGGTCGTTGAGCCGGGCGAGGTCTTCACCCGGCAGCCCCTCGAAGAGGGGAAACTTCGCCAGCTCGTTGGGGTCCTCGAAGGCAGCCATCTGGATATTCAGAATGAGGCCGGCGCGATCGGGACTCGTCCATCCCGGCCGGCGCCCGCATTCTAATGTGTGAACCGACGCCGGCTCAACGCAATAGCCGGAAGCGTAGCTTGAAGGCGGCCTTGGCCTTGGGAGTGAGGCGGCCGCGGTTCCAGGCGTCGGCGGCCTTCTTCACCAGTTCGCTCTGCGTCGGATAGGGGTGCACGGTGTCGGCGAGGACCTTGAGGCCGACGCCCGCGCGCATCGCCACGCAGAGCTCGCCGATGAGGTCGCCGGCGCGCGGCGCCACCACCGTGGCGCCGAGGATCTTGTCGCTCCCCGCCTTGACGTGCAGCTTGATGAAGCCGTCGGTGCCGCCGTCGAGACGGGCGCGGTCGACGTCGGCGAGGTCGACGCGCACAGTCTGCACCTTGTGCCCCTGCTCCTCGGCCTCGGCGGCGTGCAGGCCGACGTGGGCCACCTCGGGGCTGGTGAAGACCGAGCTGGGGATGAGCAGCTGCGAGAGCTTGCCGCGGCCGAAGAAGAAGGCGTTGCGCAGCACGAGCCGCGCCTGCGCGTCTGCCGCGTGGGTGAACTGCACCGGCGAGGCGACGTCTCCACACGCATAGACGCGCGGGTTGGTGGTGCGCAGGTGGTCATCGGTCTTGACGCCCTTGCGGTCGTGCTCGATGCCGGCCGCCTCGAGGCCGAGGCCGTCGACGTTGGGCACGCGCCCGGTGGCGACCAGCACCTCGTCGGCGGCGATGCGGTCGTCGCGGCCGAAGCGCACCACCTTGACGGCGCCCTTCGACTGCACCTCCTCGATCTGGCCGCCGAGCTCGAGCCGCACGCTCTCGCGGCGCAGCACCTCGGCGATGAGCGCGGCGGCCTCCTCGTCCTCCTTCGGCAGCAGCCGCGGCAGCACGTCGAAGAGCGTCACTTGCGAGCCGAGGCGGCCGAACGCCTGCGCCAGCTCGCAGCCGACGGCGCCGCCACCGATCACCGCCAGCCGCCGCGGCAGCTGGGTGAGCGAGAAGACGGTCTCGTTGGTGAGATAGCCCGACTCGGCGAGGCCGGGGATGGGCGGCGCCGCGGCGCGCGCGCCGGTGGCGATGACGGCGCGCTTGAAGGCGAGCCGCGCGCCGTCGACCTCCACCGCGTCGGCGGCGACGAAACGGGCGCTGCCGAGGAAGACGTCGATGCCGAGGTCGCGGAAGCGCGGCGCGCCGTCGTTGGGGGCGATGTCGGCGCGCACGCGCCGCACGCGCTCCATGGCGCGGCTGAAGTCGCCCGTGCCGATGGGAGGCGCGGCGCCCATGTCCTCGCCGTTGCGCACGGTGTGCCACGCGCGCGAGGCGGCGATCAGCGCCTTGCTCGGCACGCAGCCGCTGTTGAGGCAGTCGCCGCCGAGCAGGTGCCGCTCGACGAGCGCCACCCGCGCGCCGAGGCCGGCGGCGCCGGCCGCCGACACCAGCCCCGCCGTGCCGCCGCCGATCACCACCAGGTCGTAGCGGCTCTTCGGCTTCGGGTTCTGCCAGTCCTCGGGGTGGACCTGATCGAGCAGGCGCCGGTTGTGCTCGTCGAGCGGTTGCAGGGTCTCAGGGGCCAGCATGCTCGATCTCCTCCTCGAGGGCGCGCTTGGCGGTGCGGGTGACGACGACGGTGACGGCAACGGTGGCGAGTAGCCCGAGCGCGAGCACCGTCCAGTAGCCGGCGCCGCGCGGTGCGCCGGCACCCGCGGCGACGCGGGCCACGTCGCCGAGCACCTTGCCGTAGTAGACGTAGAGGACGGTGCCGGGGAGCATCCCCAGCGAGGCGACGGCGAAGTCGGCAAAGCGCACGCGCGTCAGGCCGAGCGCGTAGTTGAGCAGGCTGAACGGGAAGACCGGCGAGAGGCGGAGCAGGAAGACGATCTTGCGCCCTTCGCGGGCGACCGCACGGTCGACGGCGGCGAAGCGCGGGTACGCGGCAAGCCTGCGTTCCACCGCGCCGCGCGCGAGGTAGCGGGCGACGAGGAAGGCACTGCAGGCGCCGAGCGTGGCGCCGGCAAAGACATAGAGCGTGCCGCGCAGCAACCCGAAGATGGCGCCGCCGGCGAGCGTGAGCACCGAACCTGGGATCAGCGCGATCGCGGCGAGCGCGTAGGCCGCGACAAAGGCGAGCGGCGCCCACGCGCCGAGCCCCTGGATGCGGCGCGCCGCCTCCGCCACGACGCCGCCGAGCTGGCGGCCGGCGAAGACGAGGGCGATCACCGCCGCCGCGACGAGCAGCAGCTTCAGCCAGCCGACCCCGCGACGAGGAGGTGCGTCGCTGGCCGCGGGCGTCGCCGCGGCGGGGTCGGACGCGATCGGGTCAGGCTCGGCCATCCGGCTACACGGGCAAGTTACGACCGCTGCGCGAGGGCGCCGCTCGTCGTCGTCGCCCTCGCATCCAAGGCGCGCGTCGGCGTGCGGCAGCTGTTACGCGGTGCGGCCGGATGCTACCACCGCTGCGGCGCCGCGCTCGCGTTCAGCGCAGGGCCGGCAACGTCGCCTGCCAGCCGGTCACCACCCGGACCTCCGGCGGCGTCGCCTCCGGTTTGAGCGGGCGGTGCTCGAGGATGGCGTAGAGGCCGCCGCCGGGAGCGGCCGAGACGATCTCGAGGTCTTCGCGCTTGGTGATCTGCCGGGCCGCTCCCGGGTGCAGCTCGCGTCCCGCCGGCGCCACCGGGACCGCCCACACGTCGCCGTCGCGCTGGAAGTAGACGGTGCGGCCGTCGGCGGACCAGAAGGGGTCGAAGCCGCCGTCGCTCGACAGCTGCCAGCGGCCGGCGAGGTCGGGGTAGCTGGTGACGACCGTCTCCCAGCGGTCGTTCTCGTCGGTGCACCAGGCGAGCCAGCGACCGTCGGGTGACCAGGCGGCG
>DATNCU010000489.1:0-10890 GCA_035607145.1 Thermoanaerobaculia bacterium | reverse complement strand
GCCGAGCTGCTCGCCTACATGTACGACCGCAGCCTCGACCTCTTCGCGCCGCGCCAGCCGCCCGATCCGCTGACGCTCTACCCCGGCCCGCCGGGAGGCGTCGACGCGCACGCGAGCCTCAGTGGCGGCGGCGAGACCTGGTCCGACGGCCAGCTGGAGACGCTCCCCGAAGCGCCCTCGCTCACCGGCGACTTCCTGCGCTTCCTCGGCGGCCGTGGCATCGGCGGTCCGGGCTGGCGCGGCCGGGAGCTGCGGAGCCTCGGCTACGTCAACGGGGACGTCGAGGGCGGCGTGCCGGGAGGCGTCGCCGGCGGCATGGCCGAGGCGGCCCCGGTGCCGCAGGCGGAACCACCGCCGGCGCCCCCACCGCCTCCACCCCTGCGACCGGCGCCGGCAAAGGTGGCGATGGACCTCGTCTCGCCGGTGGAGGCCAACGCCGAGACCAGCCAAGGGCAAGGGCCCGCCGTCGAGCTGCGTAGCGAGTTCGCCGAGACCGCGTTCTGGTACCCGCACCTCGTCACCGGCCCGGACGGCTCGGCGAGCTTCGAGTTCACCGTCCCCGACTCGGTGACCGAGTGGAACCTCTGGGTGCACGCGCTCACGCGCGACCTGCGCGCCGGCTCCATCGAAAAACAGGTGCGCACGGTCAAGGAGCTGCTCGTCCGCCCCTACCTACCGCGCTTCTTCCGCGAAGGCGACGAGGCGACGTTGCAGGTGGTCGTCAACGACGCCGGTGAGAAGCCGTTCAAGGGCAGCGTGCGTTTCGAGATCCTCGACCCGGCGACGGGCGAGAGCCTCGCCGCCGCGTTCGGTCTGCCGGCGGCGCGCGCGACCCAGCCGTTCGAGGTCAAGCCCGGCGGCGGCGCCACGCTGTCGTTCCCGGTCAAGGCGCCGGCACGCATCGGCACCGTCCAGTTCCGCGTCACCGCTCAGGCCGGCGACTGGAGCGACGGCGAGCTGCGGCCGGTGCCGGTGCTCCCCGGCCGCATGCACCTCGTGCAGTCGCGGTTCGCCACCCTGCGCGACAAGGACCGTCGCGTCCTCCGCTTCCCCGACATGGCGGCGGGCGACGACCCGACGCTACTGCACGACCAGCTAGTCGTCACCGTCGACGGCCAGCTCTTCAACACCGTGCTCTCGGCGCTTCCCTACCTCGTGCAGTACCCCTACGAGTGCACCGAGCAGACGCTCAACCGCTTCCTCTCCACCGGCATCGTCAGCAAGGTGTTCGCTGACCACCCGGCGATGGCGAAGCTCGGGCGCGAGCTGGCGGCGCAGCGCGACACGCCGCTCGAGCCGTGGGCGCTCGACGACCCCAATCGGCGCATGGCGCTCGAGGAGACGCCGTGGCTGGTGACGGCGCGCGGCGGCGACGCCGGCGAGCTGCCGCTGATCAAGGTGCTCGATCCCGAGGTGGCGCGCGCGCAGCGCGACGCGGCGATAGCCAAGCTGCAGAAGGAACAGACCTCGCTCGGCGCCTTCCCCTGGTGGGGGGGCGGACCGCCGTCGCCCTACATGACGCTCTACCTGCTCGCCGGCCTGTCGCGCGCCCGCGAGGCCGGCATCGAGGTGCCGCAGGACATGGTGGTGCGCGCCTGGAGCTACATGCACCGCCACTACCTCGACGAGATGGTGCGCGACATGCGCAAGGAGGACTGCTGCTGGGAGATGGTGACGCTGCTCGGCTACGTGTTGTCGAACTACGAAGACAGCGCGGGCGGCGGCGACTGGACCGGCGGCGTCTTCACCAAGGCCGAGCGCAAGGCGATGCTCGACTTCTCGTTCAAGCACTGGAAGCAGCACTCGCCGCTGCTCAAGTCGATGCTGGCGCTGACGTTGCACCGCGCCGACCGCGCAAATGACGCCAAGCTGGTCTTCGACAGCGTCATGGACTCGGCGAAGACGACCCCCGACGACGGCACCTTCTGGGCCCCCGAGGACCGCGCCTGGCTCTGGTACAACGACACCATCGAGACCCACGCCTTCGCGCTACGCGCGCTGTCGGAGCTCATGCCGAGCGACGCGCGGCGGCACGGCCTCGTGCAGTGGCTGCTGCTCAACAAGAAGCTCAACCACTGGTCGTCGACCCGCGGCACGGCAGAGGTCATCTACGCGCTGGTGGCGTACCTCGAGAAGGAAGGCGCGCTGGGCAATGAGGAGTCCGTGCGGGTAAAGGTCGACGGCCGCGAGCGGCTCTTCCGCTTCCTGCCCGACCGCGTCGGGGCGGTGGTAGAGGACAGTGGCGCCGCAACGCCAAGCGCGCCGCGGACAGCGCCCGGTCCGAACGCGGCGCCGCGCAGCAATCAGCTCGTCATCCCGGGCCCGGACGTCGATTCCAAGACGATGTCCGAGGTCGTGGTCGAAAAGGAGACCAAGGGCTTCCTCTTCGCCTCCGCCACCTGGCACTTCTCCACCGAGCGGCTGCCCAAGGAAGCGCGCGGCGACCTCTTCCACGTCGAGCGCAGCTACTTCCGCCGCCTGCAGGAAGGCGGCAAGTGGAAGCTCGTGCCGCTGGCGGAGGGCACCATGCTCCACCCCGGCGATCAGCTCGAGGTGCATCTCTCGATCCGCAGTCGCGCCGCCGCCGAGTACGTCCACCTGCGCGACCCGCGCCCCGCCGGCTGCGAGCCGGAATCGCTGAGATCAGGTTGGAAGTGGGAGATCCTCCCCGTCTACGAGGAGGTCCGCGACAGCGGCGCCAACTTCTTCTTCGAATGGCTTCCCGCTGGCGAGTACACCTTCACCCACCGCCTCCGCGTCAACCTCGCCGGCACCTTCCGCGTCGCCCCGGCCGAGCTGCAGTCGATGTACGCCCCGGAGTTCGCAGCCTACTCGGCGGGGAACGTGGTGAAGGTGGCGCCGGCACAGTAATCAAGCGTCCCGCGCCTGCGTACTGCCATCGAAAGCACTGAGGCGGTCACTGATCTCCTTCAAGACAGCAACTTGCCGGTCTTGAAAGCCTCGTTCCTCAGCGACGCCGTTGAGGACCCTCACCAGCCGCGCGATCAACAACATCTTCCGTTGGCCGAGCGAGGCAGTCTGCGCGCGGCGAGTTCGCGCGTTCCGAATCCCCGCCAACAGCGCAATGAGCCGGGCGACAAGCTCGAGCTTCCGTTGGCGCGCTGCCTGGTCACCCTCGACCTCATCCACCGATTCCCGGTCGAGCCCCGAGCTCGATGCCGACAGGCCCGCTCTTACCCTGACGCTCCGCAAGTAACCCGGCGAGGTCACCTCGATCGTGGCGTACTCGGCCGGCGGCGAAGGCGGTGTCAGCGACAGCACCACCCCGGCAAGACGATCGTCGACGACGAACGGCGAGCCCACGAACGCGGCACGGAGCTCACGCGCGGACAGCTGAGGCGGATGCCAGAGCACGCCCCGTCGCACGCTCCACCGCTCGTCGCGCGGCTGGACCACGACGTGGAACCAGCGCGGGCGATCCTCCACGAACCCCGCAACGCTGCCCTCCAAACCGTCATCCTCGCTCGCCCATTCGGATGCCTGTAGAGCGACATCGAAGATCTCGCCGTGGATCGGGACGAGACGCGCCAACTCGTCTTCGTGGCCCTCGTCCGACTCTCTGGCACTCCACGGCCGCCATGCGAGCTGCGTCGCACTGTCGTGCACCCCGACGACCGGGAATTCCCTGAGGACGGCGGTCGGCGTCAAGAGCAACGCCGGGCCGACCGCAACGGCGACTCCCAACGGAGTCGGCATCCCCAAGGGTTCGATCTGCAAGCAGGCGGCGAGGAGTCGCGGCGATGGCGGCACGTAGCGGGTCGCGGACGTCGCCGCTGTGTCAGCCCCGCGGGTCTGACGGCTCAACTGGTACCGATCGCCCGATAGCGTGGTGATCGTCACCTCGTCAGGATCTCCCGCGAGCGCGACGAGCACGCCGGCAGCGGCCTCGCTCAGCACCCGCCGCCGATCCCATCCGCGCGTCGTCTCGACGATCACTTCCAGCGCCCATTCGATCTCGACCACCCGCGGTTCGGTAGGCGGTAGCTGGATCCGGCCGCTGGCTCCGTCGGGAGCGCAGAACTGCAACCCGCCAGGCACGAGCTCCACACCCAGGGACTCCGGCTCGCCGAGGAGATCGAGCGGCGGCAGCGCCCACCCGAGCTCGGCAATCGACTGCGTCGGCTCGAGAGCTCCGCCGATCGATCGCGGCCGGGTGCGCAGCAGCAGCGAGGCGGCCAGCACCAGGGTGCGCGCGATCGGTGTCGCCAGGACCAAGGGGTGGAGCCGTGGCACCGCGTGAAAGACCCAGCGTGCGGTCTGCGCCGCCTCGGGTCCTCCCGCCGTCAGCGCGCGCAGGGCCGGGCGCAGGGCATCGGCGATCAGCGGACGCGCGGCAGTTCCCAGCTCGACGGCAAGCCCGTTCACCTTCTCCTCCAACCGAATGGCCGGCGAAACCTGCGCGTGCGCTTCCGCCAGCACGGCCCGCACGCGCGACACCGGTGGTCGCCCAGGCTCAGAAGCGAGCCGCCGGCGTAGCAGCGCCACAACGTCGGGAGCCATCTGGAAACCGTTCTCGCTGCGGGCCTCGACGAGCGTGCTGAACCAGAGCTCCAACTCGACAGCGACGTCCGCCTCGGGCAGGAGGTCGCGGCGCAGGCGTCGCAGTAGGCCGGCGTCCACGCGAACCGCCAAGCTGGCGAGCTCGGCGAGCCGCACTGCGAGCGGTGACTCCTGCTCGAGCTCGCTGAGCCGCGCGTCCGTCATCGATACCCGCCAGCGGCCGCGCGCATTCTCGCCTCGCGCACGGCCCGCATCACTTGCCGCGCAGTGGTGCGCTCGCTCCAATGCACGAAGCTCAACAGGCGGGCGAGCGCGGGCTGCCAGCGGCTTGGCGGGTAAGGCGTCAGGGCCACCGGATGGCAGAAGTCAGCGCGCACCTGGCGCGCAAACTGGAGCCACTCTCCGGGCGTGGCTACGTCCTCGTCGTCGTCCACGGCCGGCGACGCCGCAAAGTCGGAGACCACCAGCACGGGCATTCCCCGCGCGGGAGCGCGCCACGCCCTGCGGCCTCCGCTCTCTGCCCACACCCCGCGGCGGCGGGCGTCGCTCGCCGACGGGCAGTGCGCGAAGCTGAGCACCTCGAGGCGGCCCGGGCCGAACAGCAGCTCGAGGTCGGCGAGCAACTGCACGAGGTCGAGTCGCAGCGGATCAAGAGCGCGAGCCCGGTCCACCAACACCTGCGCGCCGCGGCCCAGAGTGGGAACCGGGCGGTACGGGATCCGCTGCAGGCGGCGTCCCGCGGCGAGCGCGGCGGTGGCGCGCTCGAGGTCGACCTCGGAGCCGGCAGTGAAGGTCGCGAGTGCGGCACCGAGGATGGCACGCGACCGCAGACGGTCGAAAATCGGCGGTGGCGGGAGGCTGACGTTGCCACCCGCGAGCGGCGAGAAGGAGTCTGCCGTCATCAACCATGCCGGAGGCGCGAACGAGGTGCGTCCGAGGTGTCGGCTGGCGACGGCTGACCCCGCCAAACGCGGCGGAGCGGCGGCCGGCACGGACTCCCCGCTATCGGCCGGTGCGGTCTTCGCCCGTCCCGCGGACGGCGCGGCGCCAGGTGCCGGCGCGGCCTTCGGCTCGTTCTGCTTCCAGGGACCGGCGGAAGGGACCAGCTTTGCCGGTGGCGCCGACCGCTCCGCACCGAGTAACGCTTCCACCGCCTCACGTGTGGCCGCGTCGCGGGGCCGCAATGCGGCCTCGACGCGCAAGGTGTCGCCGAGCGAGATCGGGCCGCGCCGGCGTTCACACAACCGGCGCGCCCCCTGGCGTCAGCCGCGCGCGCGAGGCGGCCGCCTGGTCGCTCTTGACTAGCACGGTGTTGATCACCTCCGTCCACTCGGCGGCGGTGGTGTCGGTCTGCAGCTCGACGCACACTCGCAGCGCATCGAGAAACTCCGCCGTCGACGGCTTGCGCACTCCCTGCTTCGTCGCATCGCGCAGGCGCTGCACTTCCACCGCCACGCGGCGGTGCAAAGCGGCATCACCGCCGGGGAAATGCTCCTTCGCCACGCGCACGAACCAGTCCTCGTCCGGCTCGGCGAGCGGCAGCACCACGCAGCGCCTAACGAACGCCGGCGGCAGCTCGCGTTCGCCGTTCGTGGTCAGCATCAGGAAGATGTCGCGCGTCGCCACGATGGTGTCGTTGGTTTCCTTGACCGTGAAGCGGCGCGTATCGAACGGCTCGAGCAGGTCGTTGGGCACGTCCGGGTCCGCCTTGTCGATCTCGTCGATCAGCACCACGGCACCGTGGCCGGCGCGCGACGACGCCGGGTTGGACACTCGGTCCCGAGAATCCGACAGGGTCCGTCCGCCCCGATGCTCGGCGCTAGCCGGATCGAAGCCCCACCATACCGGTCCCGGTTGGACGTAGAGCTGCTCGGCAAGCAACGCGCGCCCCGGCGTGGTGGCGTCGTTGAGACGGCGCAGCGCGTCGAAGGTCCACAGCAGGTCGGCGGCCTGGGTGCGCGAGGTGACTGTGCGCGCGTAGCTCTGCCAGTCGAGCACCTCGGCCACTGCCGCCGCCAGGCGCGTCTTGCCCGACCCCGGCTCCCCGGTCACCAGCAACGGACGCCGCGTCGCCAGCGCGACGTTGACCGCCAACGTGGCGAGCGGAGAGAAGAGGTAGACGTCAGGACCGGCGCTCGTCCGCCAGCTGAAGGCGACGGTCTGCGGGTCGCCGTCGACGGGCTTGCCGCCCTTCTTGGCCGGGTCGAAGTACTTGCGGTGGTAGACCATGACTCATCCTCGTAAGGCGTTGAGCGCGCTTCGCCACTCGGCAGCCTCCACCTTCTCGACCGTACGGTCGACGGGAGGCTCCAGCGGCATGGTGGGTAGGTCGAAGCCGAGGGCCTCGAGCTGTTCGCCGGTCCATAGCAGGAAGACGACGCGCGGAAAGCGGTCGCGCAAGGTTTCGAGCGTTGCCTTGTCCGGCTTGCGCAACGGCACGAAGAGAAAGCCCTCGTCGGTCTCGAGCTGCTCGATCAGCGCTTCGTCGTCGGGAGGATAGACGCGCTCATCCGGGGGGACGTGCTGCTCCTGCTCACGGAGCCACTTGCAGATGGCGCCGGTGTAGTAGTCGGCGCTGGCATCGTGCGTGGGCCCCTCGACCTGTGCCACCCGGGTCTGGAACTGGAAGGGCAGGACTCGGTAGACGAACATCCTGGCGGTGTACAGCCGCGCGGCGGCGCTGCCGTTGATCGCCGCCCAACCACCTTGACCGTGGCGCCAGAGCTGGTCGACCACCGCGGCGAGCTTCCCCGCTGCCTCGGGCGCCAGCCAATGCGGCGCCACCCACCGCATAACCTTGCGCAATGCTTCGCCTTCGATGCCCAGCTTCTTGAGGTCGTTGATCAAGCCGCTGAGATTTCGCAACGAACCGAAGCGGCCAGCGAGCAGGCGCGCGGCGATCTGCCCGACAGCGGCGGACATGCCGCTGGGCAGCCACGGCACCGCCGGAGCTTGCAGCTTGGCCACCAGAGCCTCGAGCGCCACCGCCTCGAGCTTGAGGCTTTGCGTCAGCGCGAGCACCAGCTCGTCGAAGGGCGTGCTTGGCAGCACGGCCGGCTGCAGCGCCCGCAGCTGCACGCTGATCTCCTCGGGGGTGATCGCCGGGAGACGCTGGATCAGGTTCAGGTGGGCCGGACCGAAGCCACGGTCGGTGAGGTCCTTCTCTACGACGTCGTCGAGGAAGGTGTAGAAGACCTTGAAGCTCGGGTCCAGCGACCGCCGCCAAGTGAGGATGTACGCCTCCTTGCGAATCCAGTCCGGCCGGTTCATCGCGGCGCGCGTGAACAACAGCAGGCCGGCGTGGGCGTACGCCATCATCGCGTGCAGCTGCTGCGGCCACTCCTCGCCGGCGGCCAGGCAGTCGACGTCGACGAGCGGCTCGAAGCCCGGGTGATCGCCGAGGGCCGGCTTCAGCACGTCGACCAGTTCTCGGGTGAGCGCCTTGTCCTGGGAGCTGTGGCTGATGAAAAGCCGTGGTTGCGGTGCCACGTCGGCTCACCCTTGCATCAGATGCCGATTCTGCGCGCACCAGGCGCGCGCGGTCTCGACGCCTTGCTCCACCGCCTCCCGGATGCGCTTGCGGCTGAAGTTGAACAGGTAGTGGAGGGGCACCTCGGCCGCCAGCTCGCGAACCGCGATCGTTCGGCCGAACTCGCTCCCCGCTCCGGCCGCGACTGCTTCGTTGTTCCGCTCGATGCGCCGCAGCATCCGCTTGTAGCCGTCGTTCGTGGTCGCTTCGAAGATGCCGAAGAAGTTGCCGACGAAGCCGTTCTTCCATACGCCGCGCCGGCTCGTCGTCCAGATGATCCACAGCTCGTCGGCGCCGCGCCGGATCGCCTCCTCGAGGTTGCTGGCGGTGTTGAAGACGGCGTCGATGTAGGTGCGACCGTCGATGCGCACCGGCGGGAACCAGATCGGCAGCGAGGCGGTGGCGATGAGGAAGTCCTCCGTCAGCTCACGCTGCGTCACCGGTACCAGCTCGTGCCGCGAGAAGTCGTAGACGTTGAACGTCGCCTCGCGGGGGCTGGCGCGAATCTTCTCCCAGTCGAGTCCCCACGCCGGAAAGACCCTTCGGCGATAGGCGCCGAGCTCGAAGATCGATTCGGCGAAGGGCCCGCGCAGGAGCTGGAGCCAGTTGACGTCGATGCCCTTCAGGGGATCGAGATGGCGCCAGTTGTCGGCGATCTGCCGGCCGCTCATCCCCTGCGCCCACATGGCGACGTTGAAGGCGGCCGCGCTCACACCATCGGCGTGGTCGAACTCGATGCCGGCCTCGTCGAGCCACACCTGCAGCACGCCCGCCTGGAAGGCGATCTTCAGGCCACCTCCCGCGAGCATCAGCGAGCGTTTGGGCATCGACGCCCGACCCTCGTTACTCCGGCGCCGCCGGAACCTCGACCGGGTTGGCCGCCTGGATGGCGCGCAGCAGCGCGATGTTGTCGCGGTGGCCCGTCAGCCGCGCGGTCACGCGGCCGCGGATCGGATAACCGAGCAAGTACAAGTCCCCGATGATGTCGAGGATCTTGTGGCGCACGAACTCGTCAGGGAAGCGCAGCGTCGTGTTGACCACGCCCTCGTCGCCCACCAGGATGCAGTTGTCGAGACGGCCGCCGGTGCCGAGGCCGAGCTCGCTCATCATCTTGAGGTCCTTCATGAACCCGAAGGTGCGGGCGGGCGCGATCTCGCGCTCGTAGGCCTCGAAGCTCGTCAGCGTGAACTCGCCGCGCTGCTCGCCGATGGGCGGTGGGTAGCGCAGCAGGTAGCTCACCGCGAAACCGTCGAAGGGCTCGATCGAAAGCAGCTTGCCGTTGCCGCCGCTCACCTCGTAGCGGCGGTCGATCACCAGCTCGCGGCGCGGTGCGTCCTGGTCGACGACGCCCACCTGCTCGAGCGCCTGGCAGAACTCGAGCGCGGAGCCGTCGAGCACCGGGATCTCGCCGTGCACCTTGATCAGCAGGTTGGTGACCCCGCGCGCGTGCAGCGCGGAGAGCAGGTGCTCGACGGTCTTGATCGCTTGGCCGCCGACGGCCAGGGTCGTCGCGTAGTCGGTGTCGCCGACGCTGTCGACGTGCACCGGCACGTGGGTGCGCGTGGGCAGGGTGACGATGTGGAGGCCGCTGTCGGGCGGCAGCGGCTGCAGCGCCATGCCGGTGCGCGTGCCCGAATGCAGGCCGAGACCGTAGAGCACGGTGCTCGCGCGGAGCGTGCGCTGCGGCAGGGTGCCGGTGCGCAGCAGCGGCGAGGGCGGCGGCGGCGCGAGGTCGGGCGGCGCCGGCGCGTCCTCGGCGAGCGGCGGCGGCACCGCGGCACCGTTCTCCTTGCGTGCGAGCGCGCTCGCTACCGCAGCCACCACCTGCTCGTAGGAGAGCGGCTTCTCGATGAAGTCGCAGGCGCCCATCTTCAGTGCCTGCACGGCGGTGGCGGCGGTGCCGTGACCGGAGATCATGATCACCGCCGCACGCGGGTCGCGCTGGCGCAGCGCCTGTAGGGTCTCCAAACCGTCCATGTCTGCCAGCCAGATGTCGAGGAAGACGACGTCGGGGTGTGTCTCCTCGTAGAGACGCAGTGCCTCCTCGCCGCTCTCGGTGACCACCGTGCGGTAGCCCTCATCGGCGAGGATGGCGGAAACGGTGCTCAGGATGGCCGGCTGGTCGTCGACGACGAGGACGAGTTTTCCCATGTGTTGCCGGCAATTATGGGTGATGGCGGGGCGATTCCAAAACTGAGGACGGTGAGTGGCACGTCGGTTGCTCAACGGGGCCTGCGGAGCATGAAACTGTGCAAAACAACACCAGCCCTCACTTCGTCCTTTACGCGACCGCCCTGGGCGCCGTCGCGTTGCTTTGCGTCGCTTGTGGCAGCGAAGGCGCGATAGTCGACCGCTTCGGTCCCTCCGCGCCTCCACCGCCACCGGTGCACCAGCGCGTCGCCACTGCCGTCGAGACGCCGCCCCCGCCGTCGGCAAGCTCGCTGACGCTCGCCGGCGACTTCACCGTCGAGGACGCCGATCCCGACGTGCACGTGGAACCGATCGACAACGCGAACGGCAACGAGCCGCGCCTCCGCCTCGAGCTGCGCCACCGCAGCAGCGGCAGCTCGCAGCCGGACGCGGTCGTCGTCTTCCTCAACGTACCCGCGAAGGCCGGCACCTACCGGCTGCACGCGCCGGAGACGCCGCTCGTGCCGGTGCGCGTCTACGCGTTCGTCACCACGCGCAGCGACGCGCTGGGCAGCATGCGCGACTTCAACACCGCGGTCGCCGGCACGCTGACGCTACGGCAGGAGACCGCGGGGCTCGCCGGTAGCTTCCGCGTCGCCGCGCAGGAGCCGCCGCCTCCGCCGCCTCCGAAGTTGCTACCCGGCGAGGCG
>DATNCU010000473.1:0-2647 GCA_035607145.1 Thermoanaerobaculia bacterium | reverse complement strand
CTCGGCGCTTGCGCAACGAGGGCGTGGCGATGCTCGCGGCCACCCGACCGGGGAGCGTCTTCGACGCCGAACGCACCGGCGTGGCGCGCCTTTCGGTTGGAGGACTCGACGGGCGCTCGGCGCGAGCGCTGCTCGACGATGCGCACGGCCGGCTGCCGCCGCAGGTGGCCGGGCTTCTCGCCGATTACACCCGTGGCAACCCGCTGGCCCTGCTCGAGGTACCGCGGCTACTCACTGAAGCGCAGCTCGCAGGGAGACAGCCGATCGACGAGCCGCTGCCGACCGGGCCGACGCTCGCGCGGGCGCTGCTTCACCGGCTCTCCGGTCTTCCCGACCGGACGCGCCAAGCGCTGGTGGTGGCCGCCGCGAGCGGCACCGAGCGCATTCAGCCCGTGGTCGACGCGCTGAGCGTACTCGAGCTCCCGGCGAGCGTGCTCGATGCTGCCGAGCAGGCGAGCGCGCTGCGAATCCAGGGTGAGCGGCTCGAGTTTCGCCATCCGCTGCTGCGCTCGGCCATCTATCACGGCGCCGCGGGTCGGACCCGGCGCGAGGCGCACGCTGCCCTCGCGCAGGTCAGCGCCGGCGAGGCGCGCGCGTGGCACCTCGCGCACGCAACAGTCGGTGAGGACGAGGCGGTCGCGGCGATGCTCGAGCGGGTCGCGCTGGACGCGCGCCGCCGCGGCGCACCCGGCAGCGCGGCTTCGGCTTTCGAGCGCGCGGCACGCATGTCGGCGCCAGGGGAGGCGCGCGTGCGGCGCCTGACCGAGGCCGCTCGCGAGGTGTACATGGCCGGCCGGCCGGCGGGTGCGATGGGGCTACTCGACGAGGCAGCGTCCGGCGTGCGGTCGCCCCTGCAACGGGCTGACATCCAGCACGTTCGAGGGCGGGTGCTCGTGTTGCAGGGGCAGATGGACACCGCGTATCGGTTGCTGAGCGAGGAGGCCGAGTGCATTCGCGCCATCGATCCCGACCGGGCCGCCTCGATGCTGGCCGAGGCGTGCCTCGATCGGTTCGTGAGCGTCGACCTCGTCACGGCGACCCGCCTGGCGCGCGAGGCCGCCGGCATCGCGGCGGCAGGAAGCGCTGGAGTCGAGGCGTTCTCCGGCGTGATACTGGCCGCCGCGCTGATCCTCCAGGGCGAGCGGGCGCAGGCCGACGCGCTGCTCGACGGCTTTCTGCCGCTGCTGCGCGCCGCCGATCCGCTGGCCGAGGCGGGCCAACTCGTCAGCCTCGCGGCGCAGTGCTACTTCTGGCTCGACCGCCACGACGTCGCCTCCGAGCTGCTCGCCGAGCTCACCGGCGCCGCGCGGAGGGCCAGCGCCCTGGCGGCGTTGGTCGTGCCGTTGTGCTGTCGCGCAGAGCTCGACTTCCGGGTGGGGCGGTGGACCGTCGCCACCGCCCGGTTCGAGGAGGCGATCGATCTCGGCGAGGAGATGTCGCAGTCGGTCTTCGCCGCCTACGCGCCCGAATGCCTCGCTCGCCTTGCCGCCGCGAGCGGCGACGAGGAGCGCTGCCGTGAGCACGCCGCCCACGCGATCGACCTCATCGACCGGCACCGCAACGAGTTGGGCCGGCTCTATACCGTCTCGGCGCTCGGCCTGCTCGAGCTCGGCCTTGGGCGCGCCGAGCCCGCGATCGGCCACCTCGAGCGCGCCAGGGACCTGGCCGAGCGCCACGGGCTGGAAGAGCCGAACGTCGTCCACTGGCAGGCCGACCTGATCGAGGCCTATGCGCGCGCTCGGCAGCCGGATGCCGCCGGCGAGGTCCTGGCTGAGCTGGAGCGCCAGGCCGAGCGCACGAGCGGGCGCTGGGCGCTCGGCACTGCCGCGCGCTGCCGGGGGCTGCTCGTGGACAGCAGCCAAGCGGACGATTGCTTCGCCGTTTCACTCGCCCACCTCGAATCGCTGCCCTCGCCCTTCGAGGTCGCGCGCACACACCTCTGCCGCGGCGAGCAGCTGCGGCGCGCGGGCCGGCGCACCGAGGCGCGGAGGTCGCTGCGGCTGGCGAGCCAAGGATTCGACGAGCTCGGCGCCAAGCCGTGGGCGAGCCGTGCGCAGGGAGAGCTCCGCGCCACCGGCGCGTCCCCGCGACGTCGCCGGGACCAGCGGGACCGCGACCGACTGACCGCACACGAGTTGCAGGTCGCGATCACCGTCGCTGCTGGGGCGAGCAACCGCGAGGCCGCCGCTGCCCTGTTCCTCTCGCCCAAGACCATCGAGTTCCACCTCGGGCGCATCTACCGCAAGCTCGGGCTGCGCACGCGTAGCGAGCTGGCGGCACTTGCCGCGAAGCGCGGCTGGCTCGACGACGAACCGCCCCACCCCTGAGCTTGGGCGGTTTCGTCCACCGTGGGTTCGAATCCAGGTGATGTTTGTGTCGGGGGCGGGGTTGGCGGCACGGCGGGCTTGCTGGACTAGGGAATTCCCCGGCGCGAAGCAGGCGCCCGGGTGTCAACGTCACCCGCGCCACCCCAACGGCGGCGCAAGGGCGTTTGCTCCACGATGGAGCCTTAACCGGAGGTGAGGCAGTGAGGCGCACGGTGTTCGTCGCGGTTGCGACCGCGTTGGTCGTGGCAGCGAGTGAGGGCACGGCGATGGCGGCCGGGCAGGCGTTGTGCGTCGGCGCGCCCGGTGAGCAAATTCGCAGT
>DATNCU010000454.1:0-5233 GCA_035607145.1 Thermoanaerobaculia bacterium | reverse complement strand
GGTGGAGATGCTCAACGCCACCGACGCCGCAGCTGACCCGACTCCCCTGGCCGCCGGTGACGGCCACATCATCGTGGCCGTCGACCTGAAGGACGCGTCATCGGGCGAGGTCATGACCGCGCTACGGAACGAGCTGCACTTTGCGAGAAGCGCGGGAGCCGGCGAGAAGAGAGTCTTTCTTCGCGACACCGACAGCCAGGTCCAGGCCGCTCTGAAGGTGATCGAGAGGCTCGAGCGGAATTAGGCACTGGAATGACGTGCGGCACCACCTCGCGCTCTTCGCCGTATCGGCTCTCGTGGCATCGAGCGCGATGCGTGCGCAGCGCGGCGTCCCGCCAACCTTCCCCGGCGCAAGGTCGCTGCTTTGGGTGGGCGCTCACCCCGACGACGAAGTCATCGCCGCCCCTCTCCTGGGGCGTCTCTGCGTCGAAGAGGGGCTTGCCTGTACGTTCCTGGTCATCACGAAGGGTGAGGCCGGGCAGTGCCGGCTCGCGAACGGCTGCCATCCGGACCTGGGCTCGGTTCGCAGCGCCGAGATGCGCCGTTCGGCTCGACTCTTCGGGGCGCAGCTGACCCAGTGGAACCTTCCCGATGGTGGCGGCGGGGCGGGGTGGGCAGCAGCCAGTGGAGGTCTCGAGGCGCTGCTCAGCCAGACCGGCTCTCTCATTCAAGCTCTAGACCCCGACGTCATCCTCACTTTCGATCCGAGGCATGGCTCGACCTGCCACCCTGACCACCGCGCCGCGGGCGACCTCGTTCTGCAGGCTGCGGCCCGCGTGCCTCGCCGGCCGACCGTCTATCTCCTGGAAACGGTCGTGACCGGGAGCACCGTGCCGTTCACCATCTCCTATGCCTCAGGAGGCACACTGGCGCAGGGCACTTTTGGCTTCGATGGCAACCAGAGCCTCCCCTCGGTTCGCCAAACGGCCTGGCAGTTCACGGTATTGGCCGCCCAGGCCCATCCGAGCCAATTCGTGCCCAACGCCGTGCGCGGGCTCGCGAAGCTCTCCCCGAAACGCCGGGTCGTCTTCGCCGCCCCAGCAGCACTGGCGCTGACCGCGGCCTCGCCGACGAGCTGCAACTAAAACGAGCGGGTCTTTGTCGTCAAGGCCGAGACGCTGGTTCCTTGGTTGCGTTCTCGTCTTCGCTGCGGCGCTGCTGTCCATCTTCGCTGCCGAGCTCGCGTGGCGTGCCGTTCGCCATGCCGGTTGGGCCGGGAGCAGCCCCCCGCTCGTGGAGTTCGACCCCGAGCTTGGCTGGCGCAACCGGCGAAGCGTGCGGCTTCGTCACCGCCAACCCGACTTCGACGTCGTGGTCGAGCTCGATGCCGCTGGTCACCGCATCACGCGAGGCGGCTCCGCAGATCCACCAGTCGTCTTCGTCGGCGACTCGATAGCCTTTGGCTGGGGAGTCGAGGCTCGCGACACGTTCGTGGCGCGAGTCGGTCGCGCACTCGGCCGGCGTACCGTCAATCTGGGAGTCCCCGGGTACGGAACCGACCAGAGCTACCTCGCCTTGTTGCGTCACGATCGACAATCTCGACTGAGGTCGGCCACCGTCATCTACGTGTTGACCGCCAACGACGTGCTCGAGGTGATGCAGGGACGCATGTACGGACGCCCGAAGCCGAGATTTCACCTCGACGGCACCATCGACGCCTTGCCGTCCAGCGGCCCTCCTCTCGGATGGATCGAACGACGCTCGTATCTGCTCGCGTCGATCCGTACTTGGATGGACATGCGTAACCACGCGCCGCAAGGTCAATCCGAGCTCACGGAAGCGCTGCGCCTCGTCGCGTTCCTGATAGAACGGATGAAGCAACGGTGCGAAGCCATGGGTGCCGACTTTGTGCTGGTAGTGCCCAAGCACGGGTTCCTCGGAGGTCAAACCCCCACGGGGGTTCGCGAGGTCGACCTTGGACCGGCGATCGCCAGGGCAAAACGCGCTGGGCAATCCATTGTCTTCAAGAAGGATCCTCACTTGAACGCCGTCGGTCATGCCTTGGTGGCCAACGAGATTCTCGCGCGACTCGCGGCCTCGAAGGCTCCGTCCCGAGGAGACTAAGGAAACGAATTCCCGCCAGCTCGCGACCAGCCGGCGAGCCCTTCGCAGGGGCAGGATTTCCAGCCGCTGGTGGCTTCAACTCGCGCGGGTTCTCATCCTGGCCCTGATGGCGGGGTGCTCGCGGAGCGCTCCCCACCCGGACCCAACCGACTGGCGGGACCTCGACGTCGTGGACATCCATGCCCACTTGGGCAGCTACGGCACGTTCGACCTCCGCCTCGAGACGCTCCTCGGCTATCTGGAGCGGTCCGGCACGCGCCTCGCTCTGGTCTCGAACCTCGACGGTTCGTCCGCGCAGCCGACGCAGCACATCGGCTCCACGGCCGCCAACCAGGTGACCTTGGAAACGGTGCGCCGGTATCCCGGGCGCCTTCGCGGCCTCCTGTGGGCGAACCCCGCCGACGGCAAGGCCGCCGATCTCGAGCCCTTCGTGGCCACCACGATCGACGGAACTCTAGCCGGGGAACGCGTCTTCGTCGGCCTGAAGTTCCATCCCGACTTCGACCGCTTCCTCGCCGACGATCGGCGGCTCGACCCGTTCCTCGAGCTCTGCCAGCGCCACGGGTTGGTGGCGGTCTTTCACGCCGGCCCGCCCGGTAGCCCGTCGGCGCCGGACCGCATTGCGGCCTCCGCTCGCCGTCGCCCCACCGTTCCGGTGGTCCTCTACCACATGGGTGCCGACGGCTTCGATGGGGGCGAGGGCACCGGTCAGCAGGCGGCCATCGCCACCGTCGAGAAGAGCCTCGCCGCCGGTGACGCGAACCTCTACCTCGAAACGGCGCAGACGCCGGTGAAGTGGATCGTCGAGGCGGTGGAGCGGGTAGGTGAGGATCGCGTCCTCTTCGGCACCGACGCGACGTACTACGGTGCGGCCCACTTCGACACATATGCCCCGATCGTGAGCCGCCTCCGTCACGAGCTGCCGGCGCCGGCCCTCGCCGCCGTCATGGGAGGCAATGCCCGCCGGCTCTTCAGGCTCCGGACCGTCCCTAGGCAAGCAGTGCGCTAGTGGCGCTTGAAGAACTGGAGCGCCGCATTGCGCTCGTGCGGCACGGTCGCTCGACGCATGCCCACGCGGGCTGGATCGACGCCGCGGGC
Organism: Thermoanaerobaculia bacterium; assembly: GCA_035607145.1. Taxonomy (GTDB): domain Bacteria; phylum Acidobacteriota; class Thermoanaerobaculia; order Multivoradales; family JAIOJS01; genus DASYQD01. The sequence continues at coordinate 2,071 of DATNCU010000454.1, read as the reverse complement.
TTCCGCGAGTGGCGCCGGCGGTACGAAGCGGCGGGGATCGGCGAGACCGAGCGCGTTCCGAGCGAGATCGCGGAGCTGGCGGCGCGCGCCGAGCTGGTGGTCAGCAGCGACGCTCCCCGCGCCGTGGCGTCGGCGCGGCTGTTGGCGCCCGATCGCGAGGTCGTCGTCTCGCCGCTGTTGCGCGAGCTCGATCTCGCGGCGCCTGATCTCCGCGGGCTGCGGCTGCCGCTGTTGGCCTGGGCGTTCGCGGTCGGCGGGCGCGCGCTGCTGCTGAGCCTCGTCGGGCGATATCCAGCGGTGCCCGAGGCGGCGCGCATCGAGAGCGCGGCTGCGTGGCTGGAAGGGCTCGCCGCGCGGCACGCGCGGATTGTCGCGGTCACGCACGCGTCGTTTCGGCGGCGGCTCGGCGACCGGCTGGTCGCCGCCGGCTGGCAGGCCGAGCCAGGCCGGCGATCGGTGCGGCACTGGAGCGCTTGGACGCTCCGGTGGTCCGGCGACGCCGGCTCTGCGTAGCGCGGCGGTCCAGCCGCGACGCTCCTGCTACGATCGCGCGACCCCATGGTCGCGTATCGCTTCTGCCGGCCGGACGACATCCCGATGCTCGTGACGGCGGTGAACCGCTGCTACGACATCCACTTTCCGGCGGCGGCGCCGCTCACCGTCGACGGCTTCCGCCGCGAGGTGCGCGAGGAGCGGCTGTGGCCGAGCAACTGCATGGTGGCCACGGCCGGCGACGAGCCGGTGGCGGTGGTGCTCGGCACCAAGGCCCCTGAGGAGGTGCAGGTGCGGCGCATCGGCGTCGCGCCCGGGCACCAGCGGCGCGGCCACGGGCGCCACCTGCTCGAGTCGCTGGGCAGCAAGCTCGCCGTGCTCGGTCCGCCGCGCCTCGTCGCCGAGGTGCCCGCCGAGCTCGCCGGCGCGCGCGCGTTCTTCGCCGCGCTGGGCTGGCGCGAGGAGTCGCCGATCCGCTTCGTCACCGAGGCGCGCCCGGCGTGAAGGGCTACCGCGACATCGTCGGCGACGGCGGCTCGCAGATCGTCGCCCAGGTGGTGGCGGCGCGGCAGTCGATGGCGCGCGCCCTCGCCGGCGTGCGGCACCTGGTGGCGATCGCCTCGGGCAAGGGCGGCGTCGGCAAGAGCACGGTGACGATCGGCCTCGCCCGCGCGCTCGCCGCAGAAGGGCAGCGCGTCGCCATCCTCGACTGCGACCTCAACGGCCCGACGCAGGCGCAGATGGCCGGCGTGCGCGAGCAACCATGGGTGCCGGGCGAGGAGGGGCTCGAGCTGCCGCGCACGGCCGACGGCCTCGGCGTGCTGTCGATGGGGAGCGTGCTCGGCCGCGAGACGGCGCTGCGCTTCGACGCGGTGTCGCACGGCGACGAGCAGGTGTGGCGCGGCACGCGCGAGCTCACCGTGCTCGGCCAGCTGCTCGCCGGCGTGCGCTGGGGCGCGCTCGACTTCCTGCTGCTCGACCTGCCGCCGGGCGCGGAGCGTACGCTGCAGGTGGCGCAGCTGCTCGGGCCGCGCGCGGCATTCGTGCTGGTCACGGTGCCGTCGGCAGTGGCGCGCGAGGTGGTGGCGCGCTCGCTCGACGCGCTCGCCGGCGACGGCGAAGGAGCCGCGCCCGCCGGCCGCGTCCTCGGCTACGTCGAGAACATGGCCGGCTACTGGTGTCGCGACTGCGGCGCCGTGCGGCCGCTGTTCCCCGCAACCGAGGCGCCGCTGCCGGTGCCGCTGCTCGCCTCGATCCCGTTCGACCCCGCCCTCGCCGCGGCTTGCGACGGCGGCTCGCCGCCCGTCGCCGACTCGCCTGCGAGCGATGCGCTGCGCACCGCCGCGCGCCAGCTTCTCGCCACCCTGGAGACCCCGTCATGAAGTTCCTCTGCATCGCCTGCGACGAGCCGATGAAGCTGGAGGAGTCGACGCCGCCCGCGGACGGCGCCGGCTTCACCGCCACGTTCCGCTGTCCGGCCTGCGGCCAGGGCGTCGCCATGCTCACCAACCCGTGGGAGACGGAGGTCGTCGGCTCCCTCGGCGTCAAGCTCGCCAACGGCCGCGAGTCGCGCTGTCCG
>DATNCU010000433.1:0-2756 GCA_035607145.1 Thermoanaerobaculia bacterium | reverse complement strand
GCCGCGGCGGGCGAGCTGCTGTTCTTCTGCGACGCCGACATCGTCGGCCTCACCCACGAGGCGATCGACGAGATCGTCGGCCCGGTGCGCCGCGGCGACACCGAGATGTTCATCGGCATGATCGACCGCCGCATCTACGATGCGCCGTTCATCATCCGCTTCGTGCCGCTGCTCGGCGGCATCCGCGCCCTGACCCGCCGCCTGTGGGAGCGCACGCCGCGGCGGTTCAAGCAGGGCTTCGAGATCGAGACCGCGCTCAACTACTACGCCGACCACCCGGGCCGGCCGCAGCACAAGGTCTTCCCCGGCCTCTCGCAGACGGTCAAGGAGAAGAAGTACGGCGTGCTGCGCGGCACCTACTGGCGCTGGCGCATGGTGCTCGACATCCTGGCCACCAACTGGGCGCTGCACTTCGGGCCCGCGACGGTGGTGCGGGGGGCGCAGCGGGACTTCTGAGCGCGGCGCCGGGTAGTCGGCGATTTGATCTCTGCGGCGATGTGTGCTTACCTGTAAGCACTTTTTCCGCATTTTGATCGATTCGCATTCCGAGCGATTGCTCCCCACCTGTCCACTTCTCCCGCCGCCGCATGCAACGCGAGAAGAGCCCGCACGAGATAACCCGCCTGCTCGAGGCGTGGAACTGCGGCGACAGCAAAGACCACGACAGGCTCTGGCAACTGCTCTACGGCGAGCTGAAGAGCCTCGCCCGCGGCGTCCTGCGGCGCCAGGGACGCGGAGCTCGCCACCAGGCTACGAGCCTGGTCCACAAGGCTTATCTGCGGCTCCTCGGCACCGACGTCGAGTGGAACGATCGGCGCCACTTCTTCGCCGTCGCCGCCCGTGCCATGCGGTTCGTGCTCGCCGACGAGGCTCGCCGCCAACTGGCAGGCAAGCGAGGCGGCGGGGAGACGCTGTCGCTCGACGACGGCCTGCCTGAGGCCGCCGATCCGTCGAGCCTCCGCCCCGAAGAGGTGCTGTCGATCCACGAGGCGCTGTCGAAGCTCGCAGCGATCCAGCCGCGCCACGAGCAGCTCGTCGAGCTGCGCTACTTCGCCGGGCTGTCGGTCGAAGAGACGGCGGACGTCCTCGAGGTCACGCCTCGTACCGTGGTCCGCGACTGGAAAGCCGTTCGGGTCTGGCTTCACGGGGAGCTGAAGGTCGTGGTGTGAACGAGCCGGCGGCCTCCGGCACCGAGCTGCGCCTGGGCGCAGCGGTGTTGAAGGCGGCCGGGCTCGAGGGTGCCGAGCGCGAAACCTACCTGCGCGGCCTCGCCGCCACCGAGCCCGGCCTGGCCGCCGAAGCCCGCCGCCGCATCGCTGACGCCGAGGGTCTCCCCGATTCGTTCCTGGACACGCCTGCCGCCGCCCGGCTGGCCGACGACGCGGCCGAGCCCGAGGAGGCGGCGACCGGTGCGGCACTTCCGGCCGGCGAGCGCTACGAGCTCGGGAAGTGCCTGGGCGTGGGAGGAATGGGCCGCGTCGTCCTCGCTTTCGACCGTCAGCTCGGCCGCTCGGTAGCGCTCAAGTTCCTCAATCACGACAATCCCGCGATCCTGCGTCTCTTCCTGGCCGAGGCGCGGACCCAGGCACGGGTGCAGCACGAGCACGTGCTAGAGATCTACGACAGCGGCGAGCTCGCGGGCCAGCCCTTCATCGCCATGCGCTACGTGGCCGGCGGCACCCTGGCGGAGGCTGCTGCCGGCCTTGCGGTCGAGGCCAAGGCGCGGCTCCTCGCTCAGGTCGCCGAAGGGCTTCACGCCGCCCATCGGGAAGGCCTGCTGCACCGCGACGTCAAGCCCTCCAACGTGCTCGTCGAGCGCACGCCCGACGGCGACCTCAGGGCCCTGGTCACCGACTTCGGTCTCGCCGTCGAGGTAGGCGATGCGGAATCGATGGCGGCCGCCGCGGTCGCGGGCACGCCGCACTACATCGCGCCGGAGCGGCTCGGCGGCTCGCCGGCCGCGGTCGACCGCCGTGCGGACGTCTACAGCCTGGGCATCACCATGTACTGGTTGTACACCGGCGAGCTGCCGTTTGGCGGACAGAACACCGTCGACGACCTGCGCCAGGCCCGGAACGAGGACCTGCGGCCGCTGCCGCGCCAGCGCCTGCCGACCCTGCCGGTCGAGCTCGAAGCGATCATCCTGCGTTGCACGGCCCGCGATCCGAGCCGGCGCTACGCCTCGGCACGGGCGGTGGCGGTGGACCTCCAGCGCTTTCTCGACGGCGAGGTGGTCGAGGCCTACGCCGCCAGCCTCGCCTACCGCCTGACCCGCTTCGTGCTGCGCAACAAGCTGCTCGCCGGCATGGCGGCGACGGCGCTGGCGGGTCTTCTCGTCGCTTCCGTGGCGATCACGGTCTTCGCGCTGCGCGCCGACGCGGCCCGCGACCGCGCCGAGCAGCGCCAAGGCCAGGCCGAGGAGCTGATCGGCTTCATGGTGGTGGACCTCTACACCAAGCTCGAGTCCCTGGGCCGGCTCGACGTCCTCGACGCCGCCGGCGATGCGGCGACGAAGTACTTCGCGGCGGTTCCAGCGGCGGAGCTCAGCGACGCCGAGCTCCTGCGCCGATCTCAGATGCTCCATCAGATCGGCGACGTGCGGATCAAGCAAGGCAATCTGGCCGGCGCGGCGGCGCCGATGGAGCAGTCGCTGGCCCTGGCCCGGCGGCTGGTCGAGCTGGCGCCGGAGGACGGCGAACGCCTCTTCGCCCTCGGCCAGAGCGAATACTGGGTCGGCTACGTGCATTGGCAGCACG
>DATNCU010000422.1:0-3034 GCA_035607145.1 Thermoanaerobaculia bacterium | reverse complement strand
CGAGCACGCGCCGATCTCGGCAGCCGACCGCGCCATGCTCGACTACGCGGGACAGGTCACGCTCGACGCGACGCGCATCGGCCCGGACGACCACGCGCGGCTGCGCGAGGAGGGCTTCGACGACCGCGGCATCCTGCAGATCACGCTCATCGCCTCGTGGTTCAACTACATCAACCGCGTCGCCGACGCCCTCGGAGTGGGGCGCGACTGAGGGCGTCGGGCGTGATTGAGCTGAGGCGCTAACCGGCAGCGGGCTGGGCGCGCAACCGCGCCTCGAGCGCGGCGACGACGGCGTCGAAGCGCTCCGGGTGGCGGCTGGCGCGCGCAATCTGCAGGGCGCCCTGCACGGTGGAGCTGACGATCAGCGCTTCCTCGTCCGGCGTGCCGGCGAAGGCGAAGACGCCGCGCTCGCGACCGCGCTCGAGCACGCGCGCGAGCCACTTCTGTTGCGCCTCGAGCAGCTCGGCGTAGGCCACCTGCATGCGCGGCGGCAGGGCGTTGAACTCGGCGCCGAGGACGCCGAAGACACAGATCTTGTTGCCCTCGTCGAGCAGGCCGCGCATGACGCGGAAGAAGGCGGTGAGCCGCTCTTCCGGCGGACGGTGGGTCTCGGAGAGCTCGACCGCGAAACGCTTCATCGCGGCGCCGATGCGCTCGATCAGCGCCACGCCGAGGTCTTCCTTGCTCGGGAAGTGGTAGTGGATCGACGCCTTGCGGATGCCGATGCCGTCGGCGAGGTCCTGGTAGCTGAAGGAGTGGAAGCTGCGCCGCAGCAGGATGTCCTTGGCGAGGTGGAGGATGCGCTCGCGCGTCTCGGCGGCGTCGGAGGGGCCGCCGCCTAGCGCGGCGACGAGCTCGTCCTCGGCGACGGCGATGGAGCCGCCGGCGGCCGCGACAGGCGCGGAGGCGGGATTCGTGGGACTGGGCACGGCGGGGGGATTCTACGTTGGGGTGAGTTGGGCGATCGGAGGGGAAGGGAGGTATTGACTTGTCTACCTATTGGTAGATAGATTACTCCAGCGAATCGAGAACGGCAAGATGCCTGCGCCGCAAGCTTCTCACCTGCCGCGACTTGTCTGGCCGGCGGCCCTCGTCCTCGCCTCGATGTGCGCGCTCCGCCCGGCGCCGGCACGCGCCGAATCGGGGCCGGCCTCGCCACCTCCAACTGTCGTCGTCCCCTTCGCCATCAACGACTCCACCGCGCGTTGGGCCCACGCAACGGTGCCCGCGCACCTGGCGCCGCTCGACCGGCTCCGCCGCCTCTCGCGCGCTCTCCTCGACCCCACCCGCGGAATCGTCGAGGGCGCGCACACCTCCACCGCCGCCGAGGTCTTCGTCGAGCGCCGCGCCAACTGCGTCGGCTACGCCAACCTCTTCGTCGGCCTGGCGCGCGAGCTCGGCGTCGCCGCCTACTTCGTGCTCGTCGACGGTCTGCCCGGAGGCGGCCCGCCGGCGGCCGACCCGTCGCTCGCCGTGCGCGAGGGGCACCTCGCAGCGGCCTGGGGCGCGTCCGGCGACCGCCGCGTCTTCGACTTCGCGGGCGAGACGCCCGGCGCTCGCTTGCAGGTGCGGCCGATCACCGACCTCGCCGCGATCGCCGTGTTCTACTCTAACCGCGGTGTCGAAGCGTTGCTCGACGGCCGCACCGGCGACGCCGTCGATTGGCTGCGCGACGCGGCCGCGCTCGAGCCCAGCGCGTTGCCCTCGACGTGGGTCAACTTGGGCGTCGCGCTGCGCCGCGCCGGCGACCTCGAGGCGGCGAACGCAGCCTACGATCGTGCGCTGGAGCTCGACCCCGCCGGCGCCGCTGCTTACCGCAACCTCGCGGCGCTGCTGCTACTTCGCGGACGGGATCGCGACGCCGCCGGTTTGCTGGACACCGCGGCGGCGCTGGCGCGGAACGAGCCACGCGCGGACTCTCTCGACGCACTGCGTCTCGCGCAGGAGCGGCTGCTCGCCGGCCACTTGCAAGAGGCGCGCGGTCTCTACCGCCGCGCGCTCGAGACCGCGCAGCAGTCACCGCGTCACTAAGCGCGTCAGCGCCCGCTTGGAGCGCGGTCGCCGCATCGCCACCGCTCATCCAAGCGCGACTCGGAAGCGTAGCTGTCTACGCAGGCAGACAACGCACCGAGCCACGCGGGCTCGGGCGCCACTCGCGAAAATCCCACCGCAGGAGGATGGAAATGTTTCGTCCGTCGCGCTCTCTCACCGTCGCCTTTGCCGCCCTCGCCGTGATCGCCGCCGCCGGCTCCCCCGCCGCCGCGTCGAGCCACCGCGAGGCGCCGGCCATCGCCGCCGACCCGGCGATCGACGCCACCGACCTCTACGCCTTCGTCAGCCCCGACCGCCCCGACACCGTCACCCTGATCGCCAACTACGTGCCGCTCGAGGCGCCGTACGGCGGCCCCAACTTCTTCGGCTTCGCCGACTGGCCGTCGGCGCAGTACGAGATCAAGGTCGACAACAACGGCGACGCCGTCGAGGACCTCACCTTCCTCTTCCAGTTCCGCACCGAGACGGCCAACGACAAGACCTTCCTCTACAACACCGGCCCGATCACGCTCGCGAGCAACGGCAGCAAGACGCCGTACGCCGGCCTCAACGTCTACCAGTACTACCGCGTCTACCTGGTGCGCGGGCCGCAGAAGGCCGGCGAGAAGCAGGCGCTGCTGCTCGGCGAGTACCTGCCCGTCGCTCCGAACAACGTCGGCCCGAAGTCGATCGCCGACTACGGCAGCCTCGCCGACGCCGCCGTGCGCACCGTCAAGGAAGGCATCCGCGTCTTCGCCGGCCCGCGCGACGACCCGTTCTTCGTCAACCTCGGCCGCACCTTCGACCTGCTCAACGTCGATCCCGTGCTGCCCGGTGGCCGTGACGAGGATGCCGGCAAGGCCCCCGACCACCTGCGCGGTCTGAACGTGCACACGATCGCGCTGCAGGTGCCGATCCCGCTGCTGATGGGCGCCGGTGGCACGGCGGCGACCAAGGCCTGGCCGGTGCCGGTTGACGACCCCAGCGCGATGATCGGCGTCTG
>DATNCU010000396.1:0-3692 GCA_035607145.1 Thermoanaerobaculia bacterium | reverse complement strand
GCGGCTGCGCGAGGGTGGCTACGGCACACCGGGCGCCGTCCTCGATGCCGAGCTCACCGACCTCGCCGCTGTCGATGGCGTCGGCACGGCGACGGCGCTGGCGCTGCGCGAGTGGGCTCAGGGCGAGCTGGATCACGCCGCTGAGCCGGCAGAGGGCGACGCCGGCGGCCCCGACCTCAACGAGCTCGCGGCGCGCGCCGAGAAGGGCCCCAAGACGATGGCCGACGCCGATTTCATGGCGGCGCTGTCGCGCGCCTTCCAGGACCTCGACGTCACGCAGGGCGAAGGCGACGGCGAGGCGGCCGCCGAGCCGGTGGAAAGCGAAAAATCGGAAGACAACTGAGACCACGAGCCGTAGGCGAGCGGTCGTGTCGTCGAGCGGCCGGACGCATCGCACGGCCGCGAAACAACTAGTCAGGCAGGGCAGGTAGAGAGGATCAGGAGACGATATGGGGAAAGTTCGGGTCACAGACCTCGCGCGCAAGATCGGCATGGCCGAGCAGGACCTGCTCTTCAAGCTGCGCTCCATCGGAGTGCGGGTGGAGGGCGATGACGCGCAGGTCGACACCGACGTGCTCAAGGCGGTCTTCGAGGGCAAGCGCCTGGCGACGCCGCGCGAGGTGATCGTGCGCGACGAGGACGCCGCGCGCACCGCGGCGATGCCGCGCACGGGCACCGGCGCCGCGCCGCGCCGCGCCCCGGTCGAGCCGCCGCGGCCGACGCGCCGCGCCATCATCCACAAGGTCGAGGCGCCGATCCCCACCCTCCCCCACCGCGACCGCCCCGAAGGGCCGAAGGGCGACGAGGCCCTGGCCGAGGCCATGGCGAGCGCGGGCGGCGCCGGCATGACCATCGTCCCCGACGTCGAGGAGGTGACGCCGCTCGTCGTCGAGGCGCCATCGCCGCAGCCGCGGCCCGTGGCGCCGCATCCGGTGGCACCTCCCGGGCAGCCGCGCCCGTCGATGCCGCCGAGCCGTCCGCCGGCTACGACCGCGGCGTCCACCGGCGCCCGCCCAGCCGCTCGCCCCGACGTCCCGGGCGCCGCGCGTCCGGCGGCGCCACCGCGCCCGCAGCCGAGCCAGCGTCCGCTCTCCTCGCCGGGCCGTCCGGCGGCGTTGCGTCCCAGCTCCACCGCGCCGCGTCCACCGGCGCCGACGCGGCCACCCGCTACCAGCACCGCCGCTTCCGCAGCAGTGGTGACGGAGGCGCGCCGCAAGGCCAAGGACGAGGCGGAAGCGAAGAAGCAGGCCGCCGCGCGCGACAAGGCGAAGAAGCGCCACCCGTCGGCCGAGCCTGCCGGTGAAGAGGACCTCCGCCACCTGCGCGGCAAGGTCGACATGGAAGGCCTCGAGGACGGTCCGGTGGCGGCGCGCCGCCGCCGCCGCGCCCAGCGCACTCTCGCCGCCGAAGCGGCCGCCGCCTCCGGCGAGCTGCCGGCTGCCGCCGGCTCCGGGCCAGTGACCATCGTCGAGGGCATGACCGTGCGCGACCTCGTCGACAAGCTCGGCGTGCCCGCCAAGGACCTGATGAAGAAGATGTTCGACCGCGGCATCCTGGCGAGCATCAACCACGTGCTCGAGCCCGACCTCGCCGAGGCGCTGGCCCAGGACTTCGGCTTCGAGACCATGCAAGTCTCCTTCGAGGAGGAGATCCAGCTCCGCCAGGAGGGGGCGCTCGAGACCGGCGAGCCGCGCGAGGGCAAGTCGCCGCGGCCGCCGGTCGTCACCATCATGGGCCACGTCGACCACGGCAAGACGACGCTGCTCGACGCCATCCGCGAGTCGCGGCTCGTCGACGCCGAGCACGGCGGCATCACCCAGCACATCGGCGCCTACCAGGTCGAGAAGAGCGGCAGGAAGCTGGTCTTCCTCGACACCCCCGGCCACGAGGCGTTCACCCAGCTGCGCGCCCGCGGCGGCCGCGCCGCCGACATCGTGGTGCTGGTGGTGGCGGCCGACGACGGCGTCATGCCGCAGACGCTCGAAGCCACCGACCACGCGCGCGCCGCCAAGGTGCCGATCGTGGTGGCGGTCAACAAGATCGACAAGTCCAACGCCAACCAGGACCGGGTGAAGAAGGAGCTCTCCGAGCACGGCCTGATGCCCGAGGACTGGGGCGGCGAGACGGTGACGGTGCCGATGTCGGCGCTCAAGAAGCAGGGCATCAACGAGCTGCTCGAGATGATCCTGCTCACCACCGACATCCTCGAGCTCAAGGCCAACCCCGACCTGCCGGCGCAGGGCGTCGTGCTCGAGGCGCGCAAGGAGACCGGCCGCGGCGTCGTCTCCACCGTGCTGGTGCAGGACGGCGTGCTCAAGGTGGGCGACGTCTTCGTCACCGGCGCCACCTTTGGCCGCGTGCGCTCGATGGTCGACGATCTCGGCAACCGCATCACCGAGGCCGGCCCATCCACCCCGGTCGAGGTCACCGGCTTCCAGGAGATCCCCGGCGCCGGCGACCCCTTCCAGGTGGTGCAGGACGAGCAGAAGGCACGCGCCATCGCCGAGTTCCGCCAGCAGGAGCAGCGGCGGCGTGAGCTGGCGCCGATGAGCTCGAAGGTCTCCCTCGAGCAGCTGTTCAGCAAGATCGTGCAGGGCGAGGTCAAGGAGCTCGCGGTGGTGCTCAAGACCGACGTGCAGGGTTCCGCCGAGGTGCTCAGCGACGCCCTCGGCAAGCTGGTGACGCCGAAGGTGAAGGTCAACGTCATCCACGCCGGCGTCGGCGCCATCAGCACCAACGACGTGCTGCTCGCCTCCGCCAGCAAGGCGATCGTCATCGGCTTCAACGTGCGGCCGGAGCGCAACGCCGCCGAGCTGGCCGAGAAGGAAGGCGTGGACATCCGCCTCCACACCATCATCTACGAGCTGCTCGACGAGCTGCGCGCCGCCATGGCGGGCATGCTCGACCCCACCTTCCAGGAAGTCATCCGCGGCCGCGCCGAGGTCCGCGACACGTTCAAGATCCCCAAGGTCGGCACCATCGCCGGCTGCCACGTCGTCGAGGGGGTCATCCCGCGCACCGCCGGCGTCCGCCTGCTGCGCGACAACGTGGTCGTCTTCGAGGGGAAGATCTCCTCGCTGCGGCGCTTCAAGGACGATGCTTCGGAAGTCCGCGCCGGCTTCGATTGCGGCATCGGCCTCGACCGTTATCAGGACTTCAAGCCCGGTGACGTCATCGAGGCATTCGGGCGCGAGGAAGTCCGACCCACGCTGTGACGCTGATCGGCCTCACCAAGTTCGAGCTCCACCTTCCCCACTCGCGCTCGCTCAAGGACAAGCGGCGGGTGGTGAAGTCGTTGCTCGAGCGCCTGCACGAGCGCTATCGGGTGTCGGTGCTGGAGAGCGGCTTCCACGACCTCCACCAGCGGGCCGAGGTGTCGGTCGCCTACCTGGCGGGCTCCGAGTCCGAGCTCGACCGCATGGCCGCCGAGATGCGCCGGCTGGTCGACGGGGCCGACGAGGCGATGGTGGGCAAGTGGGACGACGAGGTGCTGGAGGCCGTGGGATGAGCCGCCGCACCGACCGGGTCGAGGACCTCATCCGCGCCGAGCTGTCGCAGCTGATCCTGCGCGAGCTGGCCGATCCCCGCGTCCGCCTCGCGACCGTTTCCGAGGTCCACGTCACTCCCGACCTGCGCAAGGCGCGGATCGCCGTCTCGGTGATGGGCGAGGAGCCCACCCGCGAGGGCGCCGT
>DATNCU010000395.1:0-13030 GCA_035607145.1 Thermoanaerobaculia bacterium | reverse complement strand
GCAGATCGGGCTGACGCTCGGGATGGTCCTCGGCGGGCCGCAGGCGCAGCGCTACGGCGACCTCGTCAACCTCGCCGGCGGGCTCATGTTCCTCAAGTTCAGCCGCGACGACGAAAGCCAGGCCGACGAGCTGGGGCTGCGCTACATCGGCCGCTCCGGCTACCCGCCGCAGGCGATGGGCAACGTCTTCACGCTGCTCTCGCGCGTGAGCCGCGTCGAGCAGGGCGGCCGCGTGCCGCAGTGGCTCGCCACCCACCCCGACCCCGAGTCGCGCCTCAAGATGATGCAAACCTACTACGCGCGGCTCCCCTCCGGCCTCGGCAGCGAAGGATGGCGTCGTGAGCCGCTGTTGCGCGTCATCGACGACTCGATCTACGGTCCCGACCCCAGCCAGGGCTTCTTCCGCAACGGCGTCTTCTACCACCCCGAGCTGGGCTTCGCCGTCGAGACGCCGCGCGGCTGGAAGGGCATCAACCAGCGGCAGGCGGTGGTCTGGCAGCCGCGCGAGAAGGACGCGATCTTCGCGCTGACCCTCGCCAACGCCAGGAGCGCGCGCGCCGCGGCGGAGCAGTTCTTCGGCCAGCAAGGCGTGCAGTCGGTCGGCAATTGGCCGCTGCAGCCGAGCGGGGCCATCGGCGGCCAGTTCGCCGCCAACACGCAGCAGGGGCCGGTGGCAGGCGCCGTCACCTTCGCGGAGGCGGGTGGCAAGGTCTATCAGCTGCTCGGCTTCGCACCGCAGGGCGCGTTCCGCCAGTACGCCGAGGAGATCGGCGGCGCCATGCGCTCGTTCCACCGCGTGAGCTCGCGGGAGCTCGGCCGCGTCGAGCCGTGGCGCATCGACGTGGTGAAGATCGATGCACCGATGACGCTGCGCGACTTCGACCGCCGCTACCCGTCGACGGTCCCGGTCGAGCGCGTGGCGCTGCTCAACAACGCCGAGCTCGACACCCGCTACGTGGCGGGCGACGAGCTCAAGCGCGTGGTGGGTGGCGTGCCGGGAGCCGAGTTGGAGTAACCCGACTAACGAAGCAATTTGCGCCGGTTGCGCAGGTAGTCGGCGAGCACGAACTCGCCGAGGTCGTACGGAGAGGCGAAGAACGCCCGGCCGCGGTTGACCTTGGTGAGCTTCTCGACGAACTCGGTGAGCATCGGCTCGGTGGCGAGCATGAAGGTGCTGATGACGACGCGCTGGCGACGGCAGAGGTCGGCTTCTTCGAGAGTGAGGTTGACGATCTTCAAGTCGAGGCCGAAGGGGTTCTTGTAGACCTGGTTGCCCTCGGTGATCGCCGAGGGCTTGCCGTCGGTGATGAGCAGGATCTGCTTGTTGGGGTGCTTCTGCCGCTGGAGCAGGCCGCGCGACACTTGCAGCGCCTCGCGGGTGTTGGTGTGGAAGGGGCCGGCCTCGATGTGCGCCAGCTCGGCCAGCGGCACGCGTTGCGCGCGGTCGCCGAAGAGCACGACCTCGATGTGGTCCTTGGGGTAGCGAGTCTGGATCAGCTCGGTGAGAGCGAGCGCCAACTTGCGCGCCGGGGTGATGCGGTCCTCGCCGTAGAGCACCATCGAGTGCGAGATGTCGATGGCGAGCACGCTGGCGCAGGAGGTGAGGTGCTCGGTCTCGTGCACCTCGAGGTCTTCCTCGGCGAGGGCCAGCTCGCCGTGCGTGCGCTTGAGCGCGTTGTGCACCGAGCGCAGCGGGTCGAGCAGCTGGAAGTCGTCGCCGAACTCGTACGCGCGGGTCTCGGGCAGACGCTCGACACCCTCACCGCTGGCGGCGATCGGGTGGTAGCCCGGGCCGCCCTTCTTCATGCTGGTGAAGACCTCCTCGAAGGCGCTGCGGCGGAGGCGGCGCTCGCCGGCCCCCGTGAGCCGCAGCTCTCCTTCGCCGTCGCGCCGCAGCAGCTGGCGCTCCTGCAGCTGCTCGAGGAACGCTTCGAGGTCGAGCCCGGGGTCGAGGATGCCCTGGCGCTGCAGCCGCCGCATCCACTCCATCGCCTCCTCGACGTCGCCGCCGCTGGCGAGCAGCAGCTGCTGGAAGAAGCGCATGAGGTCCATGCCCTGCAGCAGCTGCTGCAACAGCGCCGGGTCGAGGTAGGAGTACTTGTGGCGCATGGCGGCGCGCCGGGCGGTCAGAACTCTTCTTGGCGCCGACGCGCGCGGTGCGGCTTGAGGAGCTGGAACTTCACCATCTCACGGAAGGTGATGCGCGAGTCGAGGTCTTCGCGGGCGAGCTTCAAGTGCTGGTGCAGCGCTTCGAGCGCCAGCTCGGCGAGGAGGGCGCGCTCGGCGGGCTCGCGGGCCCATTCGGCGGCGAGGGCGAGGAGGCCCGGCACCTGCCGCAGCTCGCCGAGGTGATCGGCGTCGGTGCTCTCGTCGGTGAGGGTCACCGCGTTGCCGTCGGCGAACCAGCGCAGCATCTCGGCGTAGGGGCCGGTGTCGTCCTCGCCGCCGCTGCCGGCGGCCTTGTCGACCTGCGGCAGCCGCTCGGCCGCGAGCCGCTTCGCCGCCTCGCCGACGAGCCGCCGCGCCACCACCTCGGGCCCCTCCTGCTCGCCCTCGTAGACCATCTCCACTTTGCCGGTGAGGGCAGGCAGCACCATGTGGAGGTCGGCGAGGCGCGGGTAGACGGGGTCGTCGCCGGTCGCCCAGGCGCGGCGTTCCATGTTGGAGACCAGCAGCTCGAGGGCCGAGATCGACACCCGCGCCGAGACGCCGGAGGACTGGTCGACGAGCTCGCTCTCGCGCGACACCACGGCGATCGTCTCGATCAGCTCACGGGCGAGGTCGGGCACCGCGAGCTGCGGCGTGCCGCGCTTCCACCACGCCTCCTGCTCGGTGATCAGCTGCGCGGTCCCGAGGTCGGGCGGGTAGTGGGTGAGGATCTGCGACGAGATGCGGTCCTTGAGCGGCGTGATGATGGTGCCGCGGTTGGTGTAGTCCTCGGGGTTGGCGGAGAAGACCAGCAGCAGGTCGAGTGGGATGCGGATCGGGAAGCCGCGGATCTGCAGGTCGCGCTCTTCGAGGATGTTGAGCAGGCCCACCTGGATGCGCGGCGCGAGGTCGGGCAGCTCGTTGATGGCGAAGATGCCGCGGTTGGTGCGCGGCACGATGCCGAAGTGGATGACCTCGGGGTCGGCGTAGGTGAGCCGGCGGGTCGCCGCCTTGATGGGATCGAGGTCGCCGAGGAGATCAGCGATCGAGACGTCGGGGGTCGCCAGCTTCTCGTTGTAGCGCGCCTCGCGCGGCAGCCACTCGATGGGCGTCTCGTCGCCCATCTCGGCGACGCGGGCGATGCTCTGCGGGATGATTGGCGCCAGCGGATCCTCGTTGAGCGGGCTGCCGGCGAGGACGGGGATGTGCTCGTCGAGAAGAGGCACCAGCGAGCGCAGCAGTCGGCTCTTCGCCTGCCCGCGCAGGCCGAGGAGGATGAAGTCGTGGCGCGCCAGCAGCGCGTTGACGATCCCCGGCACCACCGTGCGCTCGTAGCCGAGCACGCCGGGGAAGAGCGGCTCGCCGGCGGCGAGCTTCCGCCGCAGGTTGTCGCGCAGCTCGTCCTTGACCGAGCGCGAGCGGTAGCCGGAGGCGACCAGCTCGCCAAGCGTCCGGGCCAGGCCCGGCGTGGGGAGCGGGGAGGCGTCGCCGCTCAAGGCGCCGCGCCTTCCGCGGCCACGGCGGCGGCGGTGGCGTGGGCGGTCGTCTGGAGGGCGGGCGCGCCGGCGTGGGCCTCCAGCCAGCGCTCGGCGTCGATGGCGGCGCGGCAGCCGGTGCCGGCTGCGGTCACCGCCTGCCGGTAGTGCGGGTCCATGACGTCGCCGGCCGCGAAGACCCCGGCGACGCTGGTGTAGCTGGTGGGCTCCTGCACCTCGAGGTAGCCGAGCGCGTTCATCGCCAGCTGCCCTTTGAAGACCGCCGTGTTGGGCTGGTGGCCGATGGCGATGAAGACGCCCTGAGTGTCGAGGGTGGTGTCGGCGCCGCCGCGGGTGTCGCCGAGCCGCACGCCGGTGACGCCGCCCTCGCGGCTGCCCAGCACCTCCTGCACGACGCTGTTCCAGCGGAAGCCGATCTTGGCGTGGCCGAGCGCGCGGTCCTGCATGATCTTGGACGCCCGCAGCTCGTCGCGGCGGTGGACGATGGTGACCTTGCTGGCGAACTTGGTGAGGAAGAGCGCCTCCTCGACCGCGGTGTCGCCGCCGCCCACCACCACCACGTCCTTGCCGCGGAAGAAGAAGCCGTCGCAGGTGGCGCAGGCCGAGACGCCGTAGCCGAGCAGGTGCGACTCGCTGGCGATGCCGAGCTGCTTGGCGGAGGCGCCGGTGGCGACGATCAGCGCGTCACCGGTGTAGGCGGCGACGTCGGTCTCGACGGTGAACGGCCGGCGGGAGAGGTCGACGCGTGCGGCGGTCTCGAAACGGCTCTTGGCGCCGAAGCGCCGCGCCTGCTCGCGCATCAAGTCGACCAGCTCGGGGCCCATGATGCCGCGCGGGAAGCCGGGGTAGTTCTCGACGTCGGTGGTGATGGTGAGCTGGCCGCCCGGCTGCGTCCCCTCCAGCACCAGCGGCGCGAGGTTGGCGCGCGCCGCGTAAAGCGCCGCGGTCAGCCCGGCCGGGCCGCTGCCGAGGATGATGAGGCGATGGTGCCGCTCGCCCTGCGCTTCCAGCATGGCGGCAGTATACGCCGCGGTCCCGCCTCTCCCGGGCGCCATACAATGCGGATTAGCAGCCGAGCGGCGCCTCTCCGCGACGCCCGACCGCATGCAGCCAAAGGAGGATGGGAATGCTGATCAGCGAGACCCTGGAGGCTGCCCTCAATCGCCAGATCGGGCGCGAGATGGGGGCCTCCATGCAGTACCTGGCGATCGCCGCGCACTTCGACCGCCAGAGCCTCAAGCAGCTGGCGCGCTTCTTCTACCGCCAGGCCGACGAGGAGCGCGTCCACGCGCTCAAGTTCCTCCACTTCGTGGTCGACGCCGGCGGCACCGTGACGCTGCCGGCGATCGCCGCGCCGAAGGCGGACTTTGCCACCGCCAAGGAGTGCGCCGAGCTCTCCCTGAAGTGGGAGAACGACGTGACCCAGCAGATCTACGAGCTCGTCGGCTGCGCGCAGGCCGACAAGAACTACATCGCGCTGCGCTTCCTCGACTGGTTCGTCACCGAGCAGCTCGAGGAGGTGAGCCTGATGGACGGGCTCACCCAGATCATCGAGCGCGCCGGCGACGAGAACCTGCTGCAGGTGGAGGACTACCTGTCGCGCGAGAGCTTGGTGCCGAAGGAGGGCGGCGGGGAAGGCTGAGCAGCAGCGGCTAGGCGGCCGCGGCACGCGCCACCACGGCGGTGACGTTGTCCTCGCCGCCGGCGCGGTTGGCGGCGGCGACCAGCTCGTCGCACAGCTCGTGCGACGAGGTGCGCTGGGCGAGGCGCTTGCCCAGCTCGTCATCGTGTAAGTGCCGGGTGAGACCGTCGCTGCACAGCAGCAGGCGGTCGCCGGGCTCCAGCCGCTCGTGGCGCTCCTCGAGCTGCGCCTCCTCGCCGGAGGGGCCGAGGGCGTTCCACAGCACCGACTCCCACGACGGGATCTTCTGGCGGCGGCTCACCAGCCCCTCTTCACGCAGCCGCTCGGCCATGGTGTGGTCGCGGGTGAGGCGCTCGAGGCGGCCGCCGCGCCAGAGGTAGGCGCGGCTGTCGCCGACGTGGGCGATCCACATCTCCGGCCAGGCGACGAGCGCGGCGGTGAGCGTGGTACCGAAATGGGAGAGCTCGGGCCGCGCGCGAGCCGTCTCGTCGAGAGCCTGGCTGGCGAGCTCGACGGCGCGGCGGAGGGCGAGCCGGAGCGTGCGGTCGGCGGCCAGCTGGCGGCGCGCCAGCTCCTCGACCATCACGTCGACGGCGATGCGGCTGGCCACCTCGCCGCCGTGGGCGCCGCCCAAACCATCGGCGACGACGAGCAGCAGCCCGTCGCGGCCGATCAGCGGCGCCACCGCGAAGGCGTCCTCGTTGCGCGCGCGCGTCTTGCCGCGGTCGGTGGCGCCGTGGGCGTCGAAGTTGACCGGGCGCACGTCCGCCGGCAGGTCGACGGGCCGGGGCGCGGCGCCGGGCAGGCGGATGGGGCGGGTGTCGTTCACACGATCACGTCGGTGATCGCCGTCGAGCGCAGCTCGGCGGTTTGTTGGCCGGCGAGCAGGAAGTGGCCCGCGTCCGCCGGCTCAGGCGCCTCGGACCGCGCCTGAGGGATCTCAGGGGCGCCGCGGCGGTAGAGCGCGTAGACGTTGACGAAGGGGGCACGGGTGTAGGCGATCGGACAGTAGAACGTCTCCGGTTCCAGCTCCGAGGCCATGACTTCGCGCCAACTCTCGGCCGCCTGGTTCGACGGAAGGGCGGTCGGGGCCTGCGCCTGGGGTCGCGGTGCAAAGGCTGGGGAGCAGTAGAGCACGAGGAAAAGGGCCAAACAAGGGGCTTGCGAGCGGATTGACATGGTGGAAGGCCTCCTCACGCCGGAGCCCAGAGCAAGGCGGCTGCCAGCTCGGAGAGGAGCGGTTCACAAGCAGGCCGGAGCGCTTACAAGCAGGCCGGAGCGGATGCCGGCCTCCACGGGTCCCCGCCTCGGCCGGTTTCCCACTCGTGCTCGCGCGGACGCTGCGCGCGAGTGGGAGCCCTCCGTCCGGGCGCCCGCTCCGGCCGGCACCCGCTCCGGCCTGGGTTATCGCAGGAGGGCTTCGGCGATGGCTACGGCGTTGGTGGCGCCGCCGCGGGTTAGGTTGTCCATGACGCTCCAGAGCCAATAGGAGCCTGGCCCGTCCGGACGGAGGTGGCCGAGGAGGACGTCGTCCGTGGAGGCTGCGTCGAGGGGGCCGAGCGGGTCTTCGTCGGCCCAGCGGATGAAGGGGCGGTTGGTGTAGGCGTCGCGGAGGGTGGTGGCGCCGGGGTCGGGGTCGAAGGCTAGGTGAACGCTGGCGGCGAAGCCGTGGAAGATGCCGGCTTGGAGGATCTGGGCACTGATCGCGACGTCGCTGCCGAGCACGGCCTCGACTTCGGCGCGCACGTTGTCGGCGGTGCTTTCGGTGGCGACCACATTGAAGGCGAGCTGGCGCGGCCAGTGGGGGGAGTCGACGACGGGCTGGAAGGTGAGCAGGCTGCGCGCTTGCTCGAAGAGTTGGTCGAGCGCCTCGGCGGGGAAGATCGAGACGGGCTGGAGTAGCGTCGCCTCGGCGCGTTGCAGTCCGTGCTCGCGCAGCGGGTGGAGGAGGTGGGCGAGGAGGATGGCCGCCGGGTGCGGGCTCAGGACGTTGCCGGCGATACTCTCGTCGAGGTTGATGCCGGCCACCACCGGCGGCGCGTCGTCCGGCGTGGCGTCGAGCGACATCAGGATCGCCGGCGTGCGCGCTGGAAGGTCGGCGAGCGCCTTGCGGCTCTCCGCGGCGGGGCCGCAGAGGAAGAGCACGTCGACGCCATCGAGGTCGTCGGCCGAGAAGCGCTGCACCAAAGCGGCGGCGCCGGCGCTCTCGGTGAGGGTGCCGACCTCCTCCTCGACAGTGGTCAGCAGGCGAAGCTCGCGGACGAGGTCGGGGCGGTTGCCGAGCTGCTCGCGGAGCTCCTTGGCCAAGAGGCCGACGGGATTGAGGATGGCGGCGACCTTCACGGCGCCGGCTCGAACGTCGGCGGCGGCGGGGGCTCGCCCCCGGGAGGCTGGCCGGCCGCGCCGCCGGTTGGGTGCGAGCCGCGCATCCGCGAGATCGCCCACTCGACGGGCCCCGAGGCCGTGTAACCAATGGCGAGCACCACCAGCGCCTCGTGCGGCCTCCAGGCGATGAGCAGGAGCGCGACGGCGAAGAGCCCGAGCAGGCGGTAGCTGCGGCGCCGGCGCAGGTCGAGCTGCTTGAAGCTGCGGTAGCGGATGGTCGACACCATCAGGAAGCCGATGAGCACCATGGCGACGAGGAGACCGGCAGCCATCCAGGTGCGCCAGTCGCGGTCGGGGTCGAAGAAGAGCACCGAGGCGACGGTGCCGGCCGCGGCGGGGATGGGCAGCCCGGCGAAGAAGCGCTTGTCGTGCACCTTGGTCTGCACGTTGAAGCGGGCAAGCCGCGTGGCGCCACAGACGACGAAGAACAGCGGCCCCAGCCAGCCGAGGCGCGGGAACTCCTGCAGCCCCCAGAGGAATGCGAGCAGCGCCGGCGCGACCCCGAAGGTGATGACGTCGGCGAGCGAGTCGAACTCGCGGCCGAACTCGCTCTCGGTGCCGGTCAGGCGGGCGATGCGGCCGTCGATGCCGTCGAGCACCGCCGCGCCGGCCACTGCCAGCGCGGCGATGTCGAAACGCCCGCGCAGGCCGAGCACGATCGACCAGAAGCCGAGGAAGATGTTGCCCATCGTGAAGGCGCTGGGCAGCAGGTAGATGCCGCGCTGCAGCCGCCGCCTGCGGGCGACGGCGCGCGGACCGTCAGCGCCCGCGAGCGATGGGCGTCTCGCCATTGCGCAGCCGGTCCCCGACGCGGGCGAGGACCTCCCACGACTCGGGGACCAGCAGGTCGACGCGCGAGCCGAACTTGATCAGGCCCAGCGGCTGGCCGCGGTGCACCGGCTGGCCGGGCGAGAGGTAGCAGACGACGCGGCGGGCGATGAGGCCGGCGATTTGCCGCACGCCGACGCGGTCGCCGTCGGCGCGCTCGATCACCGTCAGGTGCGCCTCGTTGACCTTGTCGACGTCGGGCTTGAATGCCGCCAGCTTCTTGCCGCGGGTGAGGGCCGAGGCGACGACGACGCCGGCAGTGGGCGCCTTCTGCACGTGCACGTCGAAGGCGGAGAGGAAGGTGACCACGCGGTGGAAGCGGCCGGGTCCGACGCCAGGGTCTTCCAGGGTGTCGACCTGCGTCACCACGCCGTCGGCCGCTGCAACCGCGGTGCCCTCGTCGCCGAAGTAGGCGCGTTCGGGGTCGCGGAAGAAGAGCAGCACGGCGCCGCCGGCGGCGAGGGCGCCGAGGGCGGACTTCTTGCGGCCGGTGGCGGCGAGCGCCAGCGCCAGCAGGGGGAAGGGGGCGACGAACGGCCAGGCCTCGCGCGCGAACTTCATGCCCGCATCATATGCGGGCCGCGTGCCTGCGAACGTTTGGCGGGCGCCGCAAGCGGCGCCCGCGCCGCGGCGGCCACCCTAAGCGTGGACGTGGGCTTCGTCGCGGGCGCGCAGCAGCTGCTCCATCTCGTCCTTGAGGTGGAGCTTCTCGCGCTTGATGCGCTTGGTCTCGATCTCGTCGTCCTCGGAGTGGAGCGTCTTCGCGTTCAGCGCCTCGAGCTGGTGCTCGAGCGCCTGGTGCTCCTCGTGGAGCCGGCGGAAGCGCTCGTCGGTGCGCAGCAGCTCGTCGCGCAGGGCGTCACGATTCGGCATGGGGCGGTGCCTCCTGGTCGCAGGGCAGCGTGGAAAAGGGGAAGCGGAAAGGGAGAGGAAAGCGGCGGAGGGGGGCCGTGTCGGGTCGACGGCGCATCGGACGCTTCGGAGGTTATACCCTCGGCCGAACGGCTCGCAAGCCGAGGCGCGGCGAGCGAGGCGGGGTAGAGGGGCCGAAACTCCCGCCCAGCCGGCGCGTAGGGAGAGGCGAAAGGGGTTGCCATGCCACGGATGCGTTCGCTCGCCTTCGCCGTCCTGACGCTCGCCGCCTGCGCTTCTCCGGCGCCCTCGGCCGCCGCGAAGCCCACGTTCGCGCTCTCCCCGTGCACCGTGCCTGGAGTCGCCGGCGAGGTGCGCTGCGGCACCTACGAGGTGTCCGAGGACCGCGCCAACCCCGCGAGCCGCAAGGTGCCGCTGCGCGTCGTCGTGCTGCCCGCCACGGGCCCCGACCGCGCGCTCGACCCCTTGGTGAGCTTCTCCGGCGGACCGGGCGAGTCGGCGGTGAAGGACGCAGCTTTCTACGCCAACACGCACGCCGCCCTGCGGGCGCGGCGCGACATCGTGCTCGTCGACGTGCGCGGCACCGGCGAGTCGGCGCCCCTCCATTGCAAGCAACTGATGGGCGAGCACGGCGTGCAGGGCTTCCTCGACGACTTCATGCCGGCGGCCGCCGTGCGCGCCTGCCGCGGCGACTACGCCGGCCGCGACCTGGCGCAATACCGCACCGCCACGGCGGTGGACGACGTCGCCGAGGTGCTCACCGCCCTCGGCTACGACAAGGTCAATGCCTGGGGCGGGTCCTACGGCACCCGCGCCGCCCTGGCGCTGGCGGGCCGTCACCCGGAGCGCATCCGCACGATCGGTCTCCTCGGCCTGGTGCCGCCCGACACCCGCTCGCCGGTCAGCTTCGCCCGCGACGCGCAAGAGGCGCTCGACGGCACCATCCGCGAGTGCGCCGCCGACCCCGCCTGCGCCAAGGCGTTTCCGCGCGTGCGCGAGGAGCTCGACGCGGTGCTGGCGCGCGCGGCGAAGGAACCGCTGACGGTGACCGTCCGCGATCCCGCCAGCGGCGAGTCGCACGAGCTGCGCCTCACCCGCCACGGCGTGGCGCAGACCATCCGCTACATGCTCTACGTCCCCAGCACCGCGGTGCTGGTGCCGCTCTACGTGCACGCCGCCGCCGCGGGCGACTTCCAGCCGCTCGGCGAGACGGCCGCCCTCTTCGCCCGCTTCGCGGGCGGGATGAGCGACGGCTTCTTCCTCTCCGTCACCTGCAGCGAGGACGTGCCGTTCATCGGCGAGGCCGAGGCGGCCACCGCAGCGCGCGGCACGTTCCTCGACGACTTCCGCATCCGCGCCCAGCAGGCCGCCTGCCGCGAATGGAACGTGCCGCCGGCGCCGGCGGAGGAGATGAAGCCGGTCGCAGGCCCGTTCCCGGCGCTGCTCGTCTCCGGCGAGCGCGACCCGGTGACGCCGGCGCGCTGGGGCGAGGAGGTGGCGCGCACGCTGCCCAACGCCGTGCACGTGGTGGTGCCGGACGGCGGCCACGGCTTCGAGGGGATGCGCGGCGCCGACTGCATCGACAAGCTGTTCGACGAGCTGGTGGAGCGGGGCACGGCGCGTGGGCTCGACACCTCGTGCGTGGCGAAGATCGCGCGGCAGGATTTCGCCACCGCGCTGCCGCCGAAGGAGGTGACGCTCACCGCCGCGCAGCGCGAGCGTCTCCTCGGCCGCTACGTCGGCGACGACGGCATGGCGGTGACCGTCGACGTCGCGGGCGAGCGCCTGCGGCTGAGCATCGACGGCGAGGAGAGCTTCCTGCTGGTGGCGCGCTCGCCGACGAGCTTCGGCGTCGGCGGCCTGCCTCCCAGCTACGCGGTGGAGGTGGACCAGAGCGGCGGCAAGGTCGTGGCGCTGCGTCTGCTCGGCATGACGGAGAAGGCGATGGTGCTCAAGCGGCGGCCGTGACGGCAGCGGCTCAGGGGCCGGCGAGGGCGCGCCGGTAGAGCAGCGCGTCGACGCCGTCGGGGTAGTAGCGGGGGCGGCGGCCGGCGGAGTGCCAGCCGCCGCGCTCGTAGAAGCCGATCGCCGCCGCGTTGTCGGCGCGCACCTCGAGGAAGACGGTCGCGCAGCCGGCGGCGCGCAGCTCGGCGAGGCCGCGCTCGACCAGCGCTGTCGCGAGGCCGAGGCGTTGGCGATGACGCACCACTGCGAGCCGCAGCAGCTCCGCTTCGTCGAGGACGCGGCGGAGGAGGACGTAGCCGGCGAGAGCGCCGTCGGCTTCGTGCGCGACGAGGCCGAGCGCCGAGGGCTGGGCGAGCTCGGCGGCGAGCTGGCGGTGGCTCCACGGGTGCGGAAACGCGGTGAGCTCGAGGGTCGTCATCGCCTCCGCGTCGGTGGCCACGGCGTGGCGAAGCTGCAGCGGCAGGGTGGACGTGGCTCTCAGCTGCGGGTCCCGTTCGCGACTGGCATGACCGGCTTCGGCGCTCCGGGAACGCTGACTGGGGCCGGTGCGAGATAGAGCGGCGCCGAGAGCTTCGAAGCGTCCCAGACCGGTGGGTGGAGGCTCGCGAGCCGCGCCGCCACCGGCGCCAGCGGGCCGGCAACGTGGATGGGGCAGCGCAGATCGTGGAGACGCATGGCCTCGTCGTCGGTCGCCGTCACCAGCCTCTCGACCGTAGGCGCCAACGCGGCCAGGTCGGCCACCGGCACTCGTCGTGGCTCGTCCAGCGCGCCCGGCGGCCAATCGGTGTCATAGCGCTGAACGAACCACTCCCCGGGGCCCGCCGGCACCACGGCCGCGATGCGCCGTCCGGGCGGCGCCGCTGCGGCGAGCAGCGCCAGCGTCGGGATACCGGTGACCGCGATCCCCAGCGCCTGGTGAAAGCCGAGCAGCGTCGCGAGCCCCACGCGCAGGCCGGTGAAGCTCCCCGGCCCGCTTGCCGCCACAGCGCCGGCGAGGTCGGGGAGCACGAGGCCCGCCTCGCCAAGCACAGTGTCGATCCAGCCGACGAGCTGCGCCGACGATTCGCGCTGCGCACCCTCGCGCTGCGCCAGCACGCGCTCGCCGCGCGCCACCGCGACGCTTACCCGCGGCGAGGCGGTGTCGAGCGCCAGCACGGCGCCGTTTTCGGCTCGCGGCGAGGCTCGTTCCACCATCCCGAACGCGACTATACCGACCCGTATACTGCCGCCGTGCTCCCCAAACCGGCGAATCCCACGCCGATGCTGCGCCACTACCTGGAGGTGAAGGCGCAGCATCCGGACGCCCTGCTCTTCTACCGCATGGGCGATTTCTTCGAGCTCTTCTTCGAGGATGCGCAGCGGGCGGCGCCGCTGCTCGAGGTGGCGCTGACCGCGCGCGGCCGCGGCACCGACAACGAGACGCCGATGTGCGGCGTCCCCTACCACGCGCTCGAGGCCTACGTCGGCAAGGTGTTGCGCGCCGGCTTGAAGGTCGCGGTGTGCGACCAGATGGAGGACCCCGCCACCGCCAAGGGGCTGGTCAAGCGCGAGGTGACGCGCGTCATCTCGCCGGGTACCTTCACCGACGCCGCGTATCTCGACGCCAAGGAACCGGCCTTCCTGATGGCGGTGCTGCCGTCAGACCCCAAGGCGAGTCCGCTCGTCGGTGCGGCGCTGCTCGACGTTTCGACCG
>DATNCU010000392.1:0-6191 GCA_035607145.1 Thermoanaerobaculia bacterium | reverse complement strand
AACGGGCAGGGGCGGTACTTGGGATCGCCGAAGCCGTCGTGCAGCACGCGCAGGATGTCGAGGCAGACGTCGAGGCCGATCAGGTCGGCGAGCGCGAGCGGCCCCATCGGGTGGTTCATGCCCAGCTTCATCACCTGGTCGATGGCCTCGGCGGTGCCGACGCCTTCGTGCAGCGCGAAGACCGCCTCGTTGATCATCGGCAGCAGCACGCGGTTGGAGACGAAACCGGGCGCGTCGTGCACCTCGACCGGCGTCTTGCCGAGCTTGGCGGTGGTCGCCTGCACCACGTCGTAGGTCTGCTGCGAGGTGGCGAGCCCGCGGATGATCTCGACGAGCTGCATCATCGGCACCGGGTTCATGAAGTGCATGCCGATGACGCGGTCGGCGCGCTTGGTGCCCGCGGCGAGCTTGGTGATCGAGATCGAGCTGGTGTTGGTGGCGAGGATGGTGTTGGGTGGGCAGACGCGGTCGAGCTCGGCGAGCACCGAGGACTTGACCGGCAGCTTCTCCACCACCGCTTCGACGACGAGCTCGCACGAGGCGAGTACCGCGAGGTCGCCGCTCGTCGTCACGCGGCCGAGCGCCGTCTCCTTGTCGGCGGCGGTGAGCTTGCCCTTGGCGATGAGGCGGTCGAGGCTCTTGCCGATGCCGGCGATGCCGCGCTCGAGCGCCGCCGGAGCGACGTCGACCATCGTCACCGCGAGCCCGGCTTGCGCCGCCACTTGCGCGATGCCGTGCCCCATCGTGCCCGCGCCCACCACGCCGATGCTGCTCACCGCCGACATCGAGGGCACATTATCAGCAGTGTGCGCGAAGGGAAGTGACGTCGATGACGTTGCCGTCATCGCGCGCGCGAACGAATCGATGCGAGCGCTACGTCGTCGCCAGCCAGGGCTCGCGGCGGCCGAGCTTCGTCGACAACGCGGCGCCGACGCCGATGAGCGTCGCCACCGTCCACGTCCACACGCCGATCCACGGCAGCAGCTTGGCCGCGCCAAGCAGCAGCAGTCCGACCGTGGCGGCGGAGAGCGGCAGCAGCTTGCCGCGCAACAAGCGCCGCGACACCCACTCGCCGAGCGCGTGGAACACCGCCACCATTCCCCACAGCTTGAGAAGCAGGCCGACGAAGACGGCGAGGAAGAGCAGCGGCACGCCGAGCACCGTCGCCGCGAGCGAGGTGAGGAAGAGCGCGCTCAACACCAGACTGAGCACGGCGGTCAAGCCGACGAGGAAGTTGCGGAAGGGATCGGCGACGACGCTTTCGGAGGTGGCGAGCACCTCGCGGCCGGCGGTGGCGAAGAGCAGCAGCAGCAGCACCAGCCAGCCGCAGAGGAGCGCGAGCTTGGCGCCGACTACCAGCGGCGATGCCGACGAGAGGCCGAGGCTGGGACCTTCGAGCAGCGTCAGCCACGCGCGCGACACCGAGGGGTAGGCGACGGTGCGGCCGGCGATGGTGGCGCCGGAAGCGCTGCTGACGTCGCCGCCGAGCACGAAGACGTCGCCGTCGACGCGCGCGCCGGCGAGCAGCCGCACGTCGCCGCCGAGCACGATGACGTCGCCGCCGATGCGCCCGGGGATGGTGACGGTGCCGTCGACCGCAACGACGTCGGAGAGCGCCTCGCCCTCCACCACCAGGTCGCGGCCGAGCGCTACCACCTGGTCGCGCGCGATGCTGCCGCGCTCGAGGCGCAGGGCCGCGGGGCGCTCAGCCGCGCGCGAGGGCGGCGCAGCTTGCGGCGAGGCGGCGCTCGCAACGAACGCAATGGTCAACGCCATCGCCGCCGCCACGACCGCGCGCGACCGTCGCGACGTCGCAACGCCGCGCGCAGGCGCCGGCGCCATCCGCGCTACCTCCGCCGGCGGACCGCCGCAGCGAGCGCCGCGCGCCGCCTCCGCGGCCGGCGCAGCAGCGCGATGAGCAGCGCGTTGACCGCGACGACGCCGATGCCGAAGACGACCGTCGCCGGCAGGTCGAGCGCCGCCGCCACCGCCATACCGACGCCGCGCCACGAGGCGGCGAGCAACCCGGCGCCCGAGAGCGCCGCCGAGGCCGCGAAGTCCACCACCGCCCGCGCCGCCGCGAAGCCGACGCCGTCGGCGCCGCGCGCGCCGGCGATGCCGAAGGCGCCGAGCGCCAGCGCCAGCACCGCCGCGAGCGTCCCCAGCACCGAGCGCCAACCGAGCAGCTTGCGATCCGCCCACGGCGCGCTCTCGGGCAGCGCCGCCATCACCGCGGCCGTGAAGCCCGGGCGGGCGACCACGCGGCCGGCGGCGAGCGCCTCGTGCAGGCGCTGCATCTCGCGCTCCTCGCGGCACAGCGACTCGTCGCCGGCGAGCCGCGCGCGCAGCGCCTCGCGCTCGGTGGCGGCGAGCCCGCCGTCGACGGCGAGGTCGACGAGCAGCCTGGGGTCGTTGTCGGCGGTATCCATCGCGGAGCTCCAGTCCTGATTCTCTCTCAATCGCCGAGGTAAGCGGCCAGCCTCTCCTTGAGCATCTGGCGGCCGCGGAACAGCTTGTTCTTCACCGTGCCGAGCGGCATGCGCTTGAGCTGGGCGATCTCCTCGTACGACAGCTCGGCGTAGTGGCGCATGACGATGAGCTCGCGGTAGTCGCCGGGCAACGTGTCGATGGCCTCCTGGATCGCCTCGCCACGCTGCTCGTTGCGCAGGTCCTGGTAGGGGCTGGGGCCGGCGCTCGGCAGCTCGCGCTCCCAGGGCGACTCGTCCTCGGCGTCCTGCCGCTGCAGCGGCACCCAGCGCACCTTGCGGCGGCGCAGCTCGTCGACACCCAGGTTGTGCGCCACCCGGAAGGTCCAGGTGGAGAACTTGAACTGGGGATCGAAGCGATCGAGCGCCTGGTAGACCCGCAAGAAGACCTCCTGGGAAAGGTCGTGGGCGGTGTCGAGGTCGCGCAGCATCCGGTAGAGGAAGCTCACCAACCGATCCTGATACCGCTCGACCAGCGTGCCGAAGGACCCCTGGTCCCCCGCCAGCACCCGCGCCACCAGCTCCTCGTCGGGGGTCGGTGGAGCGGCTTGGGCGGCGAGGGGCCGTGATCCTGCGGCCATCGGGAGGTACGGGAATGGCCGGTGAAGGTTGCAGCCTACCTGCCGGTAGGCGGCGGGGGGCTGGGGGCGGGCGTCGCCGCCGCGACGGCGCCGAGCGTCGGAGCGAGGCCGAGCGTCACAGTGACGGCGAGGGCGTGAATCAGCGGCCGCCGGCGGAGCACCGAGGCAGTCTACTCCACCCGTGGCGGGCAGCCCGTCGCGGCCCTACGGCTCGACCTCGCGCACGCGCACGATGCGGTCCCACTGCTCGAGGCGGTCGAGCACGTCGAGGCCGGCGACGACGGTGCCGAAGGCGGTGTAGCCGCCGTCGAGGTGCGGCTGCGGCGACAGCGTGATGAAGAACTGGCTGCCGCCGGTGTCGGGGCCGGAGAGCGCCATGCCGACGACGCCGCGGTCGTAGCGCAGCAGGCCGATCTCGTCGCGCACCTCCCAGCTCGGGCCGCCGGAACCGTCGCCGCGCGGGTCGCCGCCCTGGACGACGAAGTCGGGGACCACGCGATGGAAGTAGAGACCGTCGTAGAAGCCCTGGCGGGCGAGCGAGAGGAAGTTGGTGCAGGTGAGCGGCGCGCGGTCGCAGGCGAGGTCGAGGGTGAGCTCGCCCTTGCCGGTCTCGACGCGCACGCGGTGCGGTCCGGCGGCGGCGAGAAGCAGCTCGCGGTAGTCGCCGACGCGGAGGCCGCGGCCCGCCTCGCCGGCGGAAGGCGCGGTCTCGCCGAGCGCGAGGAGCGCATCCGCAGCGGCGCGGCGGAGGAGCCAGGTGTCGCCGTCGACCACGCGGTGGAGGGCGGCGAGGGCGGCATCGCGCTCGCGCGGCTCGGCCAGGGCGCGGGCGCGGAGCCCCTCGACGGCGGAGCGGCGCGCGTCGTTCATCGAGTCGCGCGCGGCGCCGGCGAGGGCTGCGGCGATCTCGGTCGCCGGCAGGCGCGGGTGCTCGACGAGCCAGTCGAGCGCGGTCGAGCGCACCACGGGGTCGGAGTCGGCGAGGGCGGCGCGGGCGATGGGCTCGCCGTCCTCGACGGAGGCCTTCTCGAGCCGCGCCGCGAGGGCCGCCACGCGGACGGAGGCGACCGGGTCGCTCTGCAACGTTGCAACGAGCGAGGGTAGCGGCTGCCGTACTGCGCCCTGAGCGGCGCTCGCTCGCAGCGGCCACTCCGGCGCGCGGGCGGCCTCGGCGAGGAGGTCGGCCGCCTGTGCGTCGCCGCCGGTGACCAGCGACAGCAGGGCGAGCTGGCGTTCGCGCAGCGGTCCGGTGTGCGCGCGGGCGCGCAGGGCGGCAGCGAGCGGCTCGTCGCCGAGCCAGGCGCCGGCGACCTCGACGGCGGTGGCGCGCACGCCGACGCGTTCGTCGTCGAGCAACGCACGCAGCCGCTGCCGCCCGTTCGCCGTGGGAGCCGTCTTGCCGTCGGCGATGAGCTTCGCCAGCGCGCGCAGGGCTTGGATGGTCACGCCGGGATCGGGCTGGTCGAGGAACGACTCGATCGAAGAGGCGTCGCTCCCATCGCCCACCTGGCCGAGCGCGCGGATCGTCCAGCTGACGATCCACGGGTCGGGATCGGTGAGCAGCGCGCGCAGATGTGGCAGCGCAGCCGGGCGCGGGTAACGCGCCAGCGCGTAGGCGGCGCGCGCATGCAGGAACGGGTCGGGGTTCGCGAGCGCGGTGCGCGCCGCCTCGACCGTCGCATCTTCCTGGAAACGGAACAGCGCCGGCAGCAGCCGAGGCGCGCGCTCGGTCTCGGGCAGCGGCGCGAGCGCCGCCTGCACATCGGCGAGCGGCGTCTTGAGACGTGACAGCGCCTCGACCGCCAACGCGCTCACCTCGCGATCGGCGTCGCGCACGGCGCGCAGCACGGCGGGGCGGCTCTCCGCCGCGGCCTCCGGGTGCAGCCCGAGAGCGAAGACGGCGGCCCGGCGCACGGCCACCTCAGAGTCGAACAGCAGCGCGCGCAGCGCTTGCGCCGCCCGCGGGTCGGGGACGTTGCCGAGCACAAACGCGAGCCGCTCGCGCAGCGCCGCGTCGCCGAGCAGCGACTGCTCGACGGTGTAGGGCTCGAAGATCTGGCGGTCGACGAGGAGCAGCAGCAACGCGCGCTCCTCGAGGTGCGAGATCGCGGCGGCGCTGCGCGGCGTCGAAGTCGGCGGCGTTGCCGCAGGTGTGGAACGCCGCGCACCCGTGGAGCAACCGACGAGGACCGCCACGGCCACCATCACGCCGGCCAGCTTGCATCGCATGGCGGCGGACGATACGCCCACCCTTCGCCCGGCGCAACGCGAGCGAGCGCGGCACAGGGCCACGCGTGGACGGCACGGCGTGCGGCCACGACGGGCCGCTACAATCGCCTCACCGTGAACGAGCGGCCAGGCGACCCGGCGCAGCCGGACGAGCTGCTGGAGCTGCGCGGCCTGGTGCGCGGCTTCGGCCGCGTGCCGGTGCTTGCTGGCGTGAGCGCCGAGCTGCGCGCCGGTGAGGTGCTCCTTGTCACGGGCAAGAACGGCTCCGGTAAGAGCACGCTGCTGCGCTGCCTCGCCGGGCTGCTGCGGCCGCAAGCGGGCACCATCCGCCTGCGCGAAGCGGGCGTCGAGCTCGACGCCGCCGCGCGACGCCGCCGCGTCGGCTACGTGGCGCCCGATCTGTCGCTCTACGAACCGCTCACCGCCGCGGAGAACCTCGCCTTTTTCTGCAGGCTCCGCGGCATCGCGCCCGCGCGCGGCGACGAGCTGCTCGCGCGGCTGGGCGTGCCGGAGTCGCGGGCCGCCGGCGCGCTCTCCTCCGGAATGCGCCAGCGGCTGCGCTGGGCGTGGGCACTGCTCCACCGGCCGCGGCTGCTGCTGCTCGACGAGCCGTTCCAGAACCTCGACGCGGCGGGCGAGGCGGGACTGCGCGCGCTGCTCGACGAGCACTTGGCCGCAGGTGGTATGGCCGTGGTCGCCACGCCGTCGGCGCTCGCTCTGCCGCGCGTCGCCGCCACCCTCGCCCTCGACGCGCCGGCGGCGCTCTTAGGCGCGGCGTGAGCGTCGAGACGGACGCCCGCGGCGCGGACGCGGCATCAGCTCCCGCCTTGTCGGCGGCGTCGCCCGCCACCACCGCACCCGCATCGCGCTGGCTCGCCGAAGCGCTCGCCGTCTT
>DATNCU010000386.1:0-4684 GCA_035607145.1 Thermoanaerobaculia bacterium | reverse complement strand
GTGCTGGGCGACAAGGCCGACGTTGCCGTGGACGCGGTGAAGATCGACGGCAAGCGCGTGCCGCCGCCGGTGCCGCAACGCTACGTGCTGCTCAACAAGCCGCCGGGCTACGTCAGCACGGTGTCGGACCCCGAAGGGCGGCCGACGGTGCTCGACCTCGTGCCGCCGGGCTTGCGCAAGGCGCTGGTGCCGGTGGGGCGGCTCGACTTCCAGAGCGAGGGGCTGTTGCTGCTCACCACCGATGGCGAGTGGGCGCAGCGCATCGCCCACCCGCGCTACGGCTGTGCCAAGACCTATGAAGTGAAGGTCAAGGGGATGCCCGAGGAGCGCGACGTCGAGCGCCTGCGCCGCGGCATGTGGATCGAAGGCCAGCGGACGCTGCCCGCCGAGGTGCGCCTGCTACGTACTACCGGCCGCGGCCGCGAGACCGGCAACAGCTGGTGGGAGGTGGTGCTGCGGCAGGGACGCTCGCGGCAGATTCGCGAGATGTTCTTCCGCATCGGCAACGGCGTGCTCAAGCTCCACCGCGTTGCCATCGGCCCGCTTCGCGACCCCGATCTGCCGGCCGGCGCCTACCGCGAGCTGACCGAGGGCGAGGTCGAGCTGCTGCGCAAGGCGGGTCGCACCAGCGCCAAAATGCAAGGGAAGAAGGTCGCGGAAAGCGAGGAGGAGGGCCGCGAGCACCAGAGCCGCGAGCCTCAGGGCCGCGAACCTCGGGGCCGCGTGCCCAGGCGTCCCCCGCCGGCGGGAGGCCGGCCGCCGCGCCATCCCGCGGCGGGACGGCGCCGGCCGAGCACGAAGCGGCGGGAGCGGCGGTGAGCCCGGACCGCACGCCGCTGGTGGTGGTGGCCATCGACGGTCCGGCGGGGGTGGGGAAGAGCACGGTAGCGCGCGGCCTGGCTCGCGAGCTGGGGCTGCCGTATCTCGACACCGGCGCCATGTACCGCGCCATTGGCTGGAAGGCGTTACGCGAGGGCGTGACCGGCGAGGACCACGACGCGGTGGCAGCCCTCGCCGCCGATGCCGCGCTCGAGCTGCGCGTGCGCGACGACGGCGGTGTCGACCTGCGCCTCGACGGCGAGCCGGTCGAGCCACACATCCGCGCCCCCGAGGTCGCCGACATGGCGTCGCGCCTCGCCGCGCAGCCGGCAGTCCGCGCGCGCCTCGTCGAGCTGCAACGCGCCTTCGGCGGCGCCCACGGTGCGGTGATGGAGGGGCGCGACATCGGCACCGTCGTCTTCCCGAACACGCCGTTCAAGTTCTTCCTCGACGCCTCGCCGCCCGTGCGCGTGCGACGCCGCATCGACCAGCTGCGCGCCGCCGGCCGCGAGGCGAGCGACGCCGAGGTGGAGAACGAGCTGCATCGGCGCGACCGCCGCGACCGCGAGCGCGCCCACTCGCCGCTCGCCTGGGACCCCAGCTACGAGCGCGTCGACACCTCCGCGATGACGCTCGACGAAGTGGTCGCCCACCTCGCCGCCGCGATCGCCGCCCGCCGCTAGCGCGCCAGCAGCCGCCCCCAGTGCTTGCTGCCGAGCTTGCGCACGGTGGCGATGCGTTCCTCGGCGACGTGGTCGGCGGCGACCGCTGTGGTGATGCTCTCGCGCTTGGCGGTCTCGAAGACGCGGGTGAGGTTGAGGTAGATGCCGCGCGTCATGCGCAGGGCGCGCTCGCGGTTGTAGCCGCCGAGTAGCTCGTTGTAGACGTTGATGAGGCCGCCGGCGTTGATCACGAAGTCGGGCGCGTAGAGGATCCCCCGCTGCTCGAGCAGCCCGCTGTCGCGCACGTCGTCGGCGAGCTGGTTGTTGGCCGCGCCGGCCACGATCTGGCACCTGAGGCGCGGGATGGTCTGTTCGTTGAGGACGGCGCCGAGGGCACAGGGCGCGAAGATGTCGCACTCGACGTCGAAGATCTGGTCGGGGGGCACGATCTCGACGCCGAGCTGCCGCGCCTGCTCGCGGGCGTCGTCGTCGATGTCGCAGCCGAAGACCTTGGCGCCCTCCTGCACCAGGTAGCCGACGAGGTGGTGGCCGACGCTGCCGAGTCCCTGCACGGCCACCGAGCGCCCGCGCAGCTCGCCGACGGAGAGCCGCCATTTCACGGCGGCCTTGATGCCCTGCAGCGTGCCGTACGCCGTCACCGGCGAGGGGTCGCCGCTGCCGCCGTGCGAAGGGGAGACACCGGTGCACCAGCGCGTCTCGGTGAAGATGAGCTCCATGTCCTCCATGTCGGTGCCGACGTCCTCGGCGGTGATGTAGAGGCCGCCGAGGGAGTCGACGAAGCGGCCGAAGGAACGGAACAGCGCCTCGCTCTTCTGCTTCTTGGAGTCGCCGATGATGACCGCCTTGCCGCCGCCGAGGTTGAGGCCGGCCGCG
Organism: Thermoanaerobaculia bacterium; assembly: GCA_035607145.1. GTDB lineage: Bacteria > Acidobacteriota > Thermoanaerobaculia > Multivoradales > JAIOJS01 > DASYQD01. The sequence continues at coordinate 2,309 of DATNCU010000386.1, read as the reverse complement.
GCAGCCTTGTAGGTCATGCCGCGCGACAGCCGCAGCACGTCGGTGAGCGCCTCCTCCTCGGTGGGGTAGTTCCACATCCGCACGCCGCCGAGGCCGGGGCCGAGCACCGTCGAGTGCACCGCGATGATCGCCTTGAGCCCCACCTCCGGGTTCGAGCAGATCAGCACCCGCTCGTGACCCATCTTCGCCACCTGCTCGAACATGGCCATGCCGGCTCCTTGCTTGTGTCGTCGGGGTTGCCGCGGCGCGCGCGAAATGGGAGGCGCAGGCGGTGCCGCAGGGTGCGGCGGCGCGGCGGCGCTAGTCTACAGGAAGGGGCTCGGCGCGAGCGCCGAGACGCTCCAGCGCGCGCGATGCAGCGTCGCGAACCACCGGGTCCTCGTCGTTGGCGGCCTGCGCGAGCGCCGCAGCGTGGAGCGGCTCACCGCGGTTGCCCATCACCGTGGCGGCGTTGCGGCGAAGCCCCTGCAGCCGCGCCCGCTTCATCGAGCTGCCGCGGAAGCGCTCGACGTACTCGTCGCGGTCGAGCGCCAGCAGATCCGCGAGGTCGAGCTCGCGGCGTTCGGCCGGCAGGCCGAGCTCGGGATGGTCGGCCGCCGGCAACGCGTGGCGCCGGCGGTTCCACGGGCAGACCTCCTGGCAGACGTCGCAGCCGAACACCCAATCGCCGATCATCGCTGCGGCGTCGTCGGTGAACGCGCCGCGGTGCTCGATCGTCCAGTAGCTGATGCAGCGGTTGCTGTCGAGGTGGAAGGGCTCGACCAGCGCGCCGGTGGGGCAGGCGTCGAGGCAGAGCGTGCAGCTGCCGCACAGCTCCGCGAGCGGCTCGTCCGGCGCGAGCTCGATCGTCGTGAACAGCTCGCCGAGCAGGAACCACGATCCCATCTCGCGGTCGAGCAGCATCGTGTTTTTGCCCACGACGCCGATACCGGCGCGCGCCGCGAGCTCGCGCTCGAGCACCGGACCGGTGTCGACGTAGCGGCGCGTGCGCGCGTCGGGGTACGCAGCGGCGACGCGCGCCGCCACTGCATCGAGTCGCGACTCCATCAGCGCGTGGTAGTCGCGGCCGCGCGCGTACCGCGCCACGCGCGGCCAGAGGTCGCCGGTCGGTTCCTCCTCTCCTTCCAGCGGCGCGTAGCGCAGCGCCACGCACAGCACGCTGCGGGCGCCGTCGAGCACCGTCGCCGGTTGCAGCCGCGCCTCGACGCGCCGCTCGAGGTACGCCATGCCCGCGTGCTCGCCGCGCTCGAGCCAGCGCACGAACGCCTCGCCGTGCGCGAGCGGCTCGAGCGTCGCGATGCCGGCGCGATCGAAGCCGGCCTCGAGCGCCCACGCCTTGAGCTGCGCCGCGACGAGCCGCGGATCGCGTGCACGCGAAGGCTCCATCGCGCCGATTGTAGGGACGTTCCGCTCGCGTTGACTCGACCCCCCCGCCCACCTATACTCCAAAACCCCGAGTCCGCAAGACTTAGCGAAGACTCGCGCTTCCCCCGCCAAATCACCGTGGCATCGGGAAGGAATCCACGCCCCAGGAGGTAGAGCTACGTATGGCTTCGACTGAGGAGAAAGACCGCGAAATCCCTGCGCCCGTGACGGGCGGCGAGGGGGTTGGCGGCGAGGCCGACATGTCCTACGAGGACTTGCTCGGCATGTACGAAGAGAGCCTCAAGAATCTTTCCGAGGGCGAGGTGGTGACCGGACGCGTCATCGACGTGACCAACAACAACGTCATCGTCGACGTCGGATACAAGTCGGAAGGCCTCATCGCGTTGGAAGAGTTCGTCGGCCGCGACGGCCAGATCAGGGTGAAGATCGGCGACCACGTCGACGTGCTGCTGGAGAGCACCGAGGACCAGGAAGGTCACATCCTGCTCTCCAAGACCAAGGCCGACCGCATGAAGGTGTGGGAGGAGATCGAGCGCGCCTACCGCGACGGCAAGCCGATCGAGGGCCGCGTCATCGACCGCATCAAGGGCGGCCTCACCGTCGACGTCGGCGTGCGGGCGTTCCTGCCCGGCAGCCTCGCCGACATCAAGCCGATCAAGAACCTCGAGTCGCTCAAGAACAAGGCGTTCGACTTCAAGGTCATCAGCCTCGACCGCCGCCGCAACAACATCGTGCTGTCGCGCAAGGCGGTGCTGGAGAAGGAGCTCGAGCACAAGAAGGCCGAGACCATCCAGTTGCTGCAGGAGGGCGCCTGCCTCGGCGGCGTGGTCAAGAACATCACCGACTACGGCGTCTTCATCGACCTCGGCGGCATCGACGGCCTGCTGCACATCACCGACATCTTGTGGGGGCGCGTCAACCAC
>DATNCU010000276.1:0-2593 GCA_035607145.1 Thermoanaerobaculia bacterium | reverse complement strand
GCGCGACGCCGGGAATGCTCTCTGGGACATCCGCGGCAGGCTCTTCCGTCGCGATGGCACCCCGGTGACTGGGGCCATCCGCCTCAATCAAGACCGACTGCTCGAGCAGGAGCTACCCAGGATCAGCTTTGCGCCGAACGGCACGCTGATCACGGGATGGCACAGCGTCAGTCCGCGGCAAGGAGGACCGGTGGCGCGGCGCTTTGCGGCCTCACCGGGTGAGGAGATCTGCGCCGCCTGGGGCGGCAAGCTGCGCTGTCATCTCGGTCGTGTCGGTGGCGCCATGCAGGTCCTCGCCACGATCCGCCGCGGCGGAGACGTCCCGCTGCTCGGGGACGTGGACGGCGATGGCCGCGACGACGTCTGTTCATACCGCGCCGGGCGGTTCTCGTGCGACGTGGCGCATGCGGGCGCGGTCGACTGGAGCGTGAGGTTCGGGTTCGCCGGCGACGTGCCCTTGCTGGGCGACGTGGACGGCGACGGCAAGGCGGATCCCTGCGTGCGCCGCCGCACCTTCCTGGTCTGCGACGCTCGCCACGACGGGAGCGAGAGCGTCCGCCAGGACTTCGGGCACGGCGGCGAGACGCCGCGGCTGGGCGACATGGACGGCGACGGCAGGGCTGACCTCTGTCTGATCGAGGGCGCCTACTGGAGTTGTGGGCTCTCCGCCGATCGCACCCGCTTGACGGTGGTCTTCCAGCAGCCCGGCGGCTCGCCGGCCCTCGGCGACGTCGACCGCGACGGCAAGGCGGACCCGTGCCTCCTGCGCAAGGGCCTCCTCACCTGTGCGACCCACCGCGACGGCAGTGCGCCCGACTACCGGCTCCGTCTCGAGGCTCCCGCCGGGGCCGGGCTGCTGTTCGGCAACCTCGACGGGCTGTAGTGCGGCGGCGACGCCGCCTACAGCAGCCCGCGCAGCCGCGTGTAGCCCGGCCGCGACACCGGCAGCTTGGTGCCGTCCTTGAGGATGGCGACGCGGCTGTCCTTGGCGTAGAGCTCGAGGCCGGCGAGGCGATCGAGGTTGAGGATGTAGGAGCGGTGGACGCGCAGGAAGCGGCCGGGGTCGAGCTCGCGCTCGAGGTCGTTGAGAGTGGTCGCTTTGCGCAGCTTGTCGGCGCCGACGCGAAGGACCACCGAGTCGCCCTGCGCTTCGAAGTAATCGACGCGGACGACCGGCACGACGTGGACCTTGTCGCCGTCGCGGACCAGCACGCGCTCGAGATGTCCGCCGGCCGGCCGCGCGGCGCGCGTGAGCGACGCCGAGGCGACGGGAGGCTCGTGGGAAGCGAGCCGCGCGCGCACGCGCTCCAGCGCGGCATGAAGCCGCTCTCCCGACACCGGCTTCAAGAGGTAGTCGACAGCGTGGACCTCGAAGGCGCGCACGGCGTACTCGTCGTAGGCGGTGACGAAGACGACCATCGGCGGCGAGTCGAGCAGCTCGAGCACCTCGAAGCCGTCGAGCTTGGGCATCTGCACGTCGAGCAGCACGAGGTCGGGGGCGAGGGTCTGGATCGCCTGCACGGCCTCGAAGCCGTTGCGGCACTCGCCGGCGACCGTGACGTCGTCCTCGCCGGCGAGCAGCTCGGTGAGCAGGCGGCGCGCCGGCTCCTCGTCGTCGACGATGAGGACGCGCAGCGGCGTGGGCTCTTCGGTGCTCACGACCGTGTCGGCTCTTCGGCCAATTTCGCCGGCACTGTCGTGGCGCCGGAGGCCGTCGCTGGCGCCGCGGGCGTCTCGAGCGGGATCCGCAGCTCGACGCGGAACCGCTCCGGCTTGCTGTCCACCACCACCAGCGCCCGCTCGCCGTAAGTCGTCTGCATGCGCCGCCGCACGTTCTCGAGCCCCAGCGCCAAACCCCGCGACGGCGGCCGATCGGGATCGATGGGGTTGTCGACCACCAGGTAGACCGTACCGCCGCGCCGCTTCGCCTGCACGGTCACGGTGCCGCCGTCGACCAGGTGCGCGATGCCGTGCTTGAGCGCGTTCTCCACCAGCGGCTGCAGCAGCAGCGGTGGCACTTCGATCACTCCGGCGGCCTCGTCGATCTCGGAGACGAAGCGCAGGCGGTCGCCGAAGCGCACGCGCTCGATCTGCAGGAAGGCGTGGACGAGCGCGATCTCCTTGGCGAGCGGTATTCGTTCGGCGCGGTCGAGCTCGAGGCTGCCGCGCAGGAAGCCGGCGAGCTGCTCGCACATCCGCCGCGCGCCCTGCGGGTCGGTGCCGACGAGGGCCGACACCGAGTTGAGGGCATTGAAGAGGAAGTGGGGGTCCATCTGCGCGCGCAGCGCCTTGAGCTCGGCCTCGCGCGCCGCCACCTGCGCCTCGAGCGCCTGCCGCTCCGCCCGGTGGCTTTCCTCGCGTGCGAGGTAGAGGTAGCACGTCGCGGCGGCGAGCAGGTAGAGGAAGAAACCCGCCAGTGCGAGCAGCGGCAGCATCCGTTCGTAGGCTTCCAGCACGCCCGGCCGCCAACGGCCGAGGACGACCGACCAGCCGCGGCCGAGCAGCAGCCAGGCGACGGTGGACGCCATCGCCGCGCCGAGCTGGATGCCGACGAGCCGCTGCAGCGGCGTGCCCGGCGGATTGGCCTGGCACG
>DATNCU010000360.1:0-2275 GCA_035607145.1 Thermoanaerobaculia bacterium | reverse complement strand
ACCGCGTCGGCGAGGTTCACCGCGCCGTCGTCCACTCCCGGCAGGATGTGGCAGTGCAGATCGATCACTGGCTGAGGGGTTTAGGCCGCCGACGTACCGCTGCTGGCGCCGCCTGTGGTTCCAGAGCGCTCGTCGCTCTCGCCGTAGGCGTGGTACTGGTAGTAGTAATAGTAGTGCTTGTCGTCGCCGCCCTTGCCGGCGACGTAGCGGTTGAGCACGGTGCCCAGCACGCGCGAGCCGGAGACGCGCAGCCGGTCGGTGCTGGCGATCGCCTCGCCCCGCTGCACGCGGCCGGCGTGGAGGCAGAGCACGACGCCGTCCACCATCGAGCCGAGCACGGCGGCGTCGGTGACGGCGAGCAGCGGCGGAGTGTCGACGATCACCAGGTCGAAGCGGCGCTGCGCCACCTCGAGCAGCTCGCGCATGCGGTCGGAGGCGAGCAGCTCCGAGGGGTTGGGCGGGATGGTGCCGGAGGGCAGCAGGAACAGGCCGTTGACTCCCGTCGGCTGGATCAGCTGCTCGAGCGGCTCGCCGCCGGTGAGGCAGTGCACCAGCCCTTCGCGGTTGCTCAGGTTGAACACGCGGTGCATGCGCGGCTTGCGCAGGTCGGCGTCGATGAGCAGCACCTGACGGCCGAGCTGGGCCATCACCACCGAGAGGTTGGCGGCGGTGGCGGTCTTGCCCTCGCCCGAGTGGGCGGAGGTGAGCGCCACCACCCGCAGCTGCTGCGCCGAGGAGAGCAGCAGCGCCGTGCGCAGCGAACGGTAGGCCTCGGAGATGGAGTGCCGCGGCTTGGTCTGCGGCAGCAGCTCGATCTCCTTGAGCGCGTCGACGGCCGGCTTGTCCTTCTCCTTGCCGCCGGCCTTGCCGAGCCTTAAGCCCGCCGCCTTCTTCTTGCGCTTGCGGCGGTAGCTGTAGGCGGTGCCGTAGCCGTACTTGCCGGAGCGCTCGAGCACGTCGGGGATGACGGCGAGCACCGGCAGGCCGAGCACGCGCTCGGCCTCCTCGGCGGTCTTCAAGCTGCGGTCGAGGTACTCGAGCAGGAAGATGCAGCCGATGCCGAGGAAGAGACCGAGGCCGAGGGCCATGCCGACGTCGCGGCGCATCGACGGCGCGAAGGCGGCGCCGGGCACCAGCGCGCGGTCCACCACTCGCACGTTGGACTCGCGGGTGGCCTGCAGGCGCGCCGTCACCTCGGTCTCCGACTGCCGCTTGAGCAGCTCGTCGAGCAGCTGGCGCTGCGTGTCCACCTCCATGTTGAGGGCGTTGTACTGCACCGTCGCCGAGCCCATGTCGATCGTCTCGTTGCGGGCGCGGTTGAGCTCGGCGCGGAGAGCGGTCTCCTGCGCCTTGGCGCGCTCCCACTCGCTGCGCGCCGCGCGCCGCGCCTGCTGCACGTTCTCGGCGACCAGCTCCTCGAGCCGTTTGCGGGCGTCGGTGAGCTTCGCCTTCGCGTCGACGACCTGCGGCATGTCGGCCTTGTACTTGGCGCGCAGGGAGTTGTAGTCCTGCTCGAGGCCGAGCAGCTCCTGCCGCTGGGTGCTCACCAGGCCCCCCGAGAGGGAGTCGGCGAGGGTCTCCGCCGGTGCGCTGAGCGACTGGTTGTACGCCGCCTCCTTCTCTATGCGCGCCGACACCGCGGTGACGTAGTCCTTGTTCAACCCCTGCAGCTGCTGCAGCGTCGGGCTGTTCTCCGGGTTGGAGGCGACGATGTCCGTGCGCCGCTGGTAGCCCTGCAGCGTCTGCTCCTTGTCGGCGATCTCCTGCTTGATCTCCTCGATCTGCTTGCCGAGGAACGTCGACGCCTTGCCGGCGGAGGTCGAGCGGTCCTCGATGCCCCAGTCGATGAAGGCGTCGGCGACCCCGTTGGCGATGCGCGCCGCGAGCTCGGGCGAGCTCGAACGGTAGCGGATCTCGACCAGCTGAGTGTTCTTGATCGGCGAGATCTCGAGCCCGCCCAGCAGCCGCCCGCCGAGACCTCCCAGCTGCGCCGCGTCGAGCTCCGGAGTGGCGCTGCTGCGTCGTTTGCCGCCGACGTTCGCCCAGCCGGGATTGAACACCGGGTCGTCGTAGAGGCGCAGGTCGGAGACCACGCGCTCGGCGAGGCCGCGGCTCTGCAGCAGGTTGTACTGCGTCGGGTAGAACTCGAGGTTGTACCAGTTCTCCACCCACGGCGTGTCGGCGCTCGCCCCCAGCGACAGCGTGCGGCGGTCGATCTGGATGGTGGACGTCGCCATGTAGATGCGCGGCGTCACGAAGTAGTGCACCAGGCCGC
>DATNCU010000355.1:0-10077 GCA_035607145.1 Thermoanaerobaculia bacterium | reverse complement strand
CGCCTGCCGTCGAAGCTGCCGCCCTGCACGGTCACCTCGCGGGCGGCACCGAAGGCGGCCTGCTTGGTGACGCGGTTGATGACGCCGCCGCCGCCGCCGCGGCCGAAGATCATCGCGTTCGGCCCCTTGAGCGCCTCGACGCGGTCGAGGTTGTAGAGGTCGCGGTAGTACTGCACGTCGTCGCGCACGCCGTCGACGAAGAAGTCGGCCGACGAGCTGTTGCCGCGGATGACCACCTGGTCGCGATTGTTCTCGCCCTGGTGCAAGGACACGCCGGGCAGGTAGCGGACGACGTCGCCGATGTTGGTCATCAGCTGGTCCTGCATCAGCTGCCGGGTGACCACGGTGACCGACTGCGGCACGTCGCGCAGCGGCGTCGGCGTGCGCGTCGCGCTGCTCAGCGTCGAGAGCCGGTAGCCGGGCTCGGCCTCGACGGTGATCGACTCGCGCAGCGAGGTCACCGCGAGCACCAAGTCGGCGGCGCTCGCGCCTTCGGGCGTCACGCTCACCTGCTGCGTCGTCGCGCCGAACCCGTCGAGCTCGGCCTGCACGACATAGCTGCCGGCGGCGAGCTCGAGCGTGAAGCGGCCGTCCTGCCGCGACAGCGCGAGACCGGCGGCCGCGCCTCCCGCGACGGGCACGGCGGTCACCTGCGCACCGGCGATGGGCTGGCCGGCGGGATCGACGATGCGGCCTTCGAGAACGGCGGCCGAAGCCGAGCCGGCGCCGAGGAAGAACAGGATGACGAGGAAGCGTGCAAACAGCGACCGACTGCTCCTTGCGACCACGAAGACCCCCTGTGGGCTTATTTGCGCCGAGTTGAGACTAATTCTCAACAACGACTCGACAATCGTGGACTGAATTAGTCCAGATTGTCAACAGGCGTTCCGCGGCTCGCCGCAAGTTCGCTGGAAGCGCCTGCAAACAGGTAACGTAGCCGCGCTCGCAACGCAGTCATGCAGCCGGCCAACACAGCCAGCGGAACCGGCGGCGAGCCGATCCGCTACACCCTCACCTTCCCCGCGCCCGAGACCCACTACGTCGAGGTCGACGCCTCGCTGCCGACGGGCGGGCGGCCACAGATCGAGCTGTTCCAGCCGGTGTGGACGCCGGGCTCGTACAAGGTGCGCGACTACCCGCGCCACGTCGAGGCGCTGCGCGCCGAGAGCCCCGGCGGCAATCCACTGCCGATCGAGAAGGTGCGCAAGAACCGCTGGCACCTCGCCACCTGGGGCGCGCCGCGCGTGCATCTGATGTATCGCGTCTACGGGCGCGAAATGACGGTACGCACCAATTTCGTCGATCGCGACTTCGCACTGCTCAACGGCGCCGCCACCTTCCTCACCCTCGCCGGCGACGGCCCCCGCCCCCACGAGGTCGCGGTGGTGCTCCCCGCTCGCTGGCGCGAGGCGCACACGGCGCTGCCCACCTCGCCGCAGGGCGGCCCGCACCTCTTCCATGCCGTCGACTACGACACGCTGGTCGACTCGCCGATCTACTGCGGCACGCCGATGGTCTATCCGTTCGACGTCGACGGCGTGCCGCACCTACTGGTCAACGAAGGCGAGGACGGCGTGTGGAATGGCCCACGCTCGGCCGCCGATCTCGAGCGCATCGTTCGCGCCGCGTTCACGCTGTGGGGAGAGGTCCCCTACCGCCGCTTCCTCTTCCTCAACTTGATCACCGGCGCGAGCGGCGGCCTCGAGCACAGGGACTCGACCGTGCTGATGACGAGCCGCTGGAAGACGCGGCGGCGCGAGAGCTACCTCGAGTGGCTGGGCCTCGCCGCGCACGAGCACTTCCACGCCTGGAACGTGAAGCGGCTGCGGCCGGCCGAGCTCGGGCCGTTCGACTACGACGAGGAGAACTACACCAGAAGCCTGTGGGTGGCCGAGGGGATCACCTCGTACTACGACGACCTGCTGGTGCACCGCGCCGGCCTCTCCAGCCGCGACGAGTACCTGCGCGACTTCTCGAAGACCGTGCGCACGGCGCAACGCACGCCGGGGCGGCGCGTGCAGACGCTCGAAGCCGCCTCGTTCGACACCTGGATCAAGTACTACCAGCCCGACGAGAACACCCCCAACAGCGCCATCAGCTACTACACCAAGGGCGCAGTGGTGGCGTTCCTGCTCGACGCGCGCATCCGGCAGGCGACGGGCGGGGCGAAGAGCCTCGACGACGTGCTGCGGCTGGCGTGGACGAGGTTTGCCGGCGAGCGCGGTTTCGACGCAAGGGAATTCGAAGCACTGGCGAGCGAGGTGGCTGGCGAGGACCTGACACCATTCTTCGACCGCGCGCTGCGCAGCACCGAGGAGCTCGACTTCAGCCAGGCGCTGCAGTGGTTCGGGTTGCGATTCGTCAACGAGCCGGTTCCCGGTGCCACGCCGCCAGCGCCGTTACAGCCGGATGCAGAAGCGGAGCGCGGCGGCCCCGGTCCGGCCACCGAGGTCGAGCCCACGCTGCCGCCGACGCATGCCGCCGACGTTGCCCCGACTCCAACCGTGGATTCTGTCGAGCCGCCGGTGGTCGATGCCGCCGCCGCGCCGACTCCCGGCGCGCCGAGCGTGGCGACGTCGCCGGCCGGCGACGGTAACGCGGCAACCACCACCGCAGCAGCACCGCCGGCCGAGAAGCCCGGCTGGCTCGGTCTGCAGACGCGTGTCGACGGCGGCAGGTTGGTGGTGGTCGAGGTACGCCGCGGCACCCCCGCCTTCGACGCCGGCATCTCCGTCGACGACGAGCTCCTGGCGATCGACGACTTCCGCGTCCCGCCCACCGGGCTCGCAGAACGCCTCGCCTTCTACCGCCCCGGCGACCACGTCACCGTCGTCGTCGCCCGCCGCGAGCGTCTGCTGCGCCTCGACGCCGTGCTCGGCGAGGACCCCGGCGAAGGCTGGCGCCTCGCCGTCGACCCACGCGCCACCGACGAGCAGCGGGCGCGGCTTGCAGCTTGGCTCGGCGGCTGAGGTGCACGCGACGTCGAGATCGCCACGGGCGCTACGCGCCCTCGCGATGACATGGATTCGTCATCGCGAGGAGCGGAGCGACGAAGCGATCTCGATGCCGCGAGACCACTACCGCTTCTTGGTGGTCAGCTCTTTCAACGCCTCGATCGGCCGCCGGTCGGGGGCCATCAGGCGGATCGCCTTACGCAGGCTCTCCTCGGCCTCGACGGGCCGCGCCGACTGCTTCTGGATGAGGCCCATGTAGTACCAGGCAAGGCCGCAGCGCGGGTCGGCGCGCACCGCCTCGTCGAGCTCCTCGAGCGGCTTGCCCGCGTCGCCGTGGACGCGGAAGCGGCACATCGCGGCCTCGGCACGGTAGATCGGGTTTTGCGCGTCGAGGTCGGCGGCGTACTGCAGCAGCTCGAGCGCCTTGCGCTCCTGGCCGGCGGCGAGCAGCTCGATGCCCTTCTTGTACTGCGCCTCGGGGTCGAGCAGGTCGGTCTGGATGCCGGTGCTGCGCGGCTGGTTGGCCCGTTGCGCGAGCGCCAGCTGGCGGCGGTGGACGAGCATGGCGCGGCGCTCGCCGTCGCGCAGCTCGGCGTAGGCGTCGGTGCCGGCGAGGAAGAGGGCGCGCGCCTTCTCCACCAGGTCCGCCGGCAGGTGCGGCGCGAGCGGCCACGGCGCGTAGTGGCGCGCGTAGCGCAGCCACGCCTCCTCGACGTCGGCGGCCGATGCGCTCTCGCGCAGGCCGAGCAGGTCGAAGGCGTCGCGGCGGCGGTAAGCGAGGTAGGCCTGCAGGATGCGGTTCTTCGCTTCTTCGAACTCGGGAGTCGCCGCCGAGGGCGGCGCCTGGATCGCGAAGCTGCCGGTATCGGGGGCGGGCGCGTCGGCAGGGGTGTGCATGCGCGGCGCTGCGGCGGCGGTTGGCGCTGCCGCCGCCTTACGCTTCGCGGGCGCGCGGCTCGCCGGACCCACGAGGTCGAGCAGCGACAGCGCGTAGACGACGCGGCCGAGGTCGTTGGCCGGCAGCTGCGGCAGGCGCACCGCCAGCTCGTCCATGCGCAGCGGCTTCTCGCGTAACGCGCCCAGTACCTCGGCGGCGGGGCCGCGCACCTGCAGCTCGTCCTCAGCGACTAGCGAGGAGTCGTGCAGCGCCAGCGCCTCGGAGAAGAGCGGCCGGATGCCGCGCGTCACCTCTTCGAGCGGCGTGAGCTTGAGCACGCCGGTGAGGATCAGCTGCGGCACCTTCACCTTGAGCGTCGAGTCCGCCGCGGCCGCCTCGTCGGAGAGCCGGAAGGTCCCCTCGCGCCAGGTGAAGCCGTCGAGCAGCTTGCGCGCCAGGCACTGCTGCAGCAGCTTGTAGAGCTCGCCGGCATCGACCGTGCCGCGCTCGAGCAACACCTCGCCGAGCAGCACCTCGCGCGCGAGCGACTCGCCGAGGGCGACGCGAAACTCGTCTTCGGTGAGCTTGCCGGTGCTCACCAGGAAGCGGCCGAACGTCTCGTGCACCAGGTTCGAGCGGCAGTCGACGGGCACGCCGGCCGCGAAGACGACGCGCTTCTCCACCGGCTTGCGATGCAGCTCCAGCACACCCGTGCGGCCGACGCGCGAGAGTGCGAGCAGCAGGGTTGCATACGGCACCTCGGCGAGGCTGCCCTCGGAGAGGAGCGCGATCTGCTCCCACTTGTCGGCGGCGGCGATGGGCATTGCTTTGTTCCGACGCGAAACGGCCGGCGATTGTAGCCCGCGAAGTGCGGAGGCGGCAGGCGCGCGATGCGGGATAGCCTGCCCGCGATGCCGCGCATCAAGGTGCAGCCCGAAGACTTCGTCGTCGAGGAGCTGCCGCTGTACGCGCCGAGCGGCACGGGCGACCACACCTGGGTGGAGGTCGAGAAGCGGCTGCGCACCACCGAGGAGGTGGCGGCCGAGCTCGCGGCCGCGGCGGGAGTCGACGCCGGCCGCATCGGCTGGGCGGGACGCAAGGACCGTGAGGCGGTGACGCGGCAGTGGCTCTCGTTGCCCGGGCTCGCGCCGGCGCGCGCCGCCACGCTCGCGGGCGACGGTTGGCGCGTGCTGCGCGCCGCGTCGCACGGCGAACGGCTGCGGCTCGGCGAGCTGGTGGGCAACCGCTTTCGCATCGTCGTGCGCGACGTGGACGTCACGGCCGCAGAAGGGGCGGCGGAGCGCCTCGCCGCGATCGCGCGCCATGGCCTGGCCAACGCGTTCGGCGAGCAACGCTTCGGCCGCGACGAAGGAAATGCCGAGCGGGGCGCCGCGCTGCTCCGCGGAGAGACCGTGGCCGGCGGGCGGCGACAACAACGCCTCTACCTCTCCGCTTTGCAGTCCGCGGTGTTCAACGAAGTGCTGCGCACGCGGCCGGCGCCGCCGCACGTGCTGCTTCCTGGCGACCTCGTTCTGGTACACGCGAGCGGGGCGCTGCTCTCGGCCGGCTCGCCGGCGCTGCCGCCGACGGCGTGGGAAGGGCGCACGGCGAGCTTCGAGGTAAGCCCTACCGGCCCGATGATCGGCAACAAGATGCGTGCCCCGCGCGGCGAGGCGCTGGCTCGCGAGCGTGCCGCGGCGGAGCGCTGGGGTGTGCCGTGGGTCCACGACCTGCCGCGCTTGCGCGGCCACCTGCTGCCGGGCGGCCGGCGCCCGCTGCGCGTGCCGCTCACCGAGGTCGCGCACTGGCGACTCGACGGCGACGCGCTCGAGCTCGCCTTCGTGTTGCCCCCGGGCGCCTACGCCACGGTGTTGATCGACGAGCTGTTCACAGCGAGCTGAGCCCGCCCGGCGTGTCGAATCCGCCCTAACCCGTGAGTCAGCGTTGCGGGCGTGGGTTTGGAAGGCGAACGCGCGGCATCGTTCTCGACGACGGTCCACGCCCACCACGGTCCCTGGCTGCGGCCGAGCAGCGCCGCCCAGTACCAGCTCGAGGCGTCGGTGAATTCCGTGCCCGTGGCGGCGTCGACGACGCGCTCGCGGACGCGCAGCCGCGTCGCTCCGCGCACAGCGTCGAAGCTGCTCCACGCGCGGCCTTCGGCGTCCCGCAGCAGCGGCCGTGCCTCGATCGAATAGCCGGCGCCGCGGAAGCAGTCGGCGGCGGGGTGGAGGCGGCGCGTCGCGCGCGTCACCCAGCGGACGACGTAGGTACGCCGGCCGTCGTCGAAGGTGGCAATGCGGCCCGGAAAACCGGAGGCGAAGCGCTGCTCGCGCGGCAGCAGCGGGCGCTCGTGCAGCGGACGGCCGTCGAAGCTCGACGGCCAGCCGGGGAACTCCCCCGCGTCGGCAGCCGCGCTCCGTTGCGGAACCAGCGGCGCCACCGCGGCGAGCGCGCAGGCGACGAAGAAGGCGGCGGGAAGCCCGCGGCCGCGAAGACCATGCAGCCGAATTGCCGAGCGACGAGGAGCCCAGGTCACGCCACACCTCGATTCCGCTCCGCGGCGCGCTGTCCTCGCAACGAGAGCCAGACGAGCGGAGCGACGGCCAGCGCGAAGGAGACGACGCCGAGCGGACCGTGCACCGACTCCGCGCTCAGACCGCCAGGCAGCGCGACGATGCCGCTCTCCGTGAAGAAGAGCGACGCCGCGCGCAGACCGTTGCCGGCGACGGCGAGCAAGGCCGCCGCACTCGCAAGCGCCGCCGTCCGCGCCGTCGAGACGCCGCCGAGCGCGGCGAGCACCAGCGCCAGCAGCAAAGCCATCCACAGCATGTTGACGCCGCTGCACGGCGCGTCGATTCCCACCAGCCGCTCGCCGAGGCGCAGCGAGACGCCATCGCGTACGACGGCGAGGCCGCAGAGGCGCAGCATCCGCGCTGCGATCTCCCCAGCCGCCACCCGCAGCGGGAAGCCGAGCACGAACTGCGCGGTGGGCAGGGCCGGCAGCGCGAGCAGCACCAGCCCCAGTGCCGCCGGATGCGGCCGCGCGCCCCACCGCCACGCGCTCCAGGTGGCGAGCAGCGCGCACGAGGCGACCATGGCGCGCAGCAGCGGTGGCGCGCCGAGCGCAGCGGATGCCGCGTAGGCAATCGTGAACAGGGTTGGAAGCACGAGAACGCGAACCGGAATCTCGGAAGTCTCGTGCGCGTGATGCCGAGCCCCGCCGCGGACCGCCGCCGGAGCTGCGAGGGGAGCTTGCCGCTTGCGTAGCGCGAGAGCGTCCACGCTACGCGGTAACGGCAGTGTTTGGAGGCCCGCCCGCTCGTGCACGCGCGGCGCGACGAGCAGCGCCGCTGCCGCCGCGAGAAGCGCCACGATCTCGTCCGCATCGCCGCCGCGGACGCGTGCGGCCGCCCAACCCCACACCGGCCAGAACGCGGCCGCCTGCACGCCGAGCAGGATCAGAAAGCCGCGCCGCGCCATGGGGACATCGACTCCCGCAGCGCGGCCCGCTGCGAGGCTCGCCGTCGCGCCGCCACGATCAGCAGCAACGTCGCCACGACCACGAGCAACACCACCGTCGACGGCTCGGGGATCGTCGGCACGTCGTCCGGCGCATCCGGCATCAGCCCCGCCTGCTCGTACTGCTGCTGGGTCTCCAGCACCACGGCACCCGACCACGGCGTGACCAGCCCGTAGCGCACCGCGACGTCGCTCGCCGCACCACCGCCGCTTCGGGCATCCGCGGCGCCCGCGAGCCGTGCCGCTTCCCCGCGCGCCCACAGCTTCACCAGGTGCACGGAGGTCTTCTCCGCGCCCTCGCGCTCGCTTCCTGCGGCCACCCGCCGGAGCCGCGGCTCCAGCGCTGCTCCGCTCGGCGCGCCGCCGGCCAGCAGCGCGCGCAGGTCTTCGCCCGGCGGGCCGCGCCGCGCGGCGACCGTGACCCAACCGCATCCATCCAACTCGTCGAGCACGCGGTTCGGCCCCGGCTCGGCGGCGAGCGTCACCAGCCGCGGTCCGGCCGGCCGGCGCGCGCAGCGCTGCGCGAGCTCGTCGGCGCGGCCGATGACCACCGGCTGCGGGCCGTGCACCCACACCACCATCGCGTCGGGATCGCTCGCCACTTCGTCCCACGCGCGCACCAGCGCCGCGACGTTGTCGGTGCCGCCCGCGAAGCGGCCCTTCTTCACGTCCTCAGCGCGGATCTCTGCCACCTCATCACCAGCGAGCACGATCGTCCGCGTTTGCGCTCCCGGCGCCTCGACCAACACCTGGCGCAACCCTGCCGCCTCGTCGGCGAGAGCGCGCGAGCCGTCGAGCACCACCGCCACCCTGCCCACGCGCCGCGCCGCCACCGGTTCGAGGCTCGCGACGACGTCGAAGGCGGGCTCGCGCGGATCGTTCGCCCAAGTCGTCCTCACCTCGGGCCGCCGCTCGGCGACGATGCTGCGCCGCGCCAGCGCGCGGTCGTCGAGCGCGCCGCGCACGGTGGAAGCCGCGGCGCTGCGCTCGCTCACCAGCGCCACCTGCGCCGCGCTCGCGTCGGGCTCCTGGTCGAGCACCGCGAGCCCGTCTTCGGCATCCACCCACACCGAATGGCGCAGCTCCGGCGGCACGGTGAAGTTGCGCTCCACGAAGTGCGGCAGCATCAGGCGTGCCCGGCCCGCGCTCTCGACGAGCAGCGGCGTGGTGATGCCGAGGCGCACCTTCATGGTGCCGCCGGCGGGCACCGGGAAGCACTGCACCAACACGTGGTCGACGCCGGCGGTCGTCACCAGCAACGGATCGCGGCTCGCCCGCACCACGCTCTCGTAGGCGGCTCGGGTGGCGCCGCGGCTGCCGAAGACCGCCTCCTGCTCCGAGCCGTCGATCCACAGCGTGGCGCGGGTGACGACGCCGCCGGGCGGCAGCGCGAGCACGGCGCGCGCCTCGCGGCCGATGCCGGTGTCGTTGCGAAGCTCGAGCGTCCACTCGAGGTAGCCGAGCGCGGCGTCGGCGTCGAGCGAGCCGTCGAGCCGCGAGCCGGTGAGCGACACCTCCTTGAGCACCGCGCCCACCACGGTGCCGCCCTGCTCGAAGTCCCAGCGCTCCTCGAGCCGCATGCCGTCGTGCGGGAGGCGGGGCGGCGGCACGCTGTTGAAGGGGTCGCCGGTGACGCGGTAGTAGACCTCGCGCGCCACCTCCGGACTGATGTTGTGCGCACCGAGCAATACGCTACCGAGGTCGGCGAGCTCGCCGCGGTGCACGTAACAGGAGCGCAGCAGCAGCTCGCGGTTGCCGAGCGCTCGCAGCAGCTTGACGGCTGCCGTCCGCTGCTCGACATTGCCTTCGACAAAGCGGCGCAACGCGAAGTGAGTGACCAGCGGCGGCACCGCGATGCCGAGCAGCACGAGGAAGCTCGCGAGCAGCCCCCAAGCCACGGCGCGCGAGCGCACCGGAGCCCGCGTCTGCATCGCACGCCACAGCCCGAGCCCGGAGATGACGGCGAGCAGCGGCGAGAGCGACAGCAGCCCAAGGCCGTAGGCGACGATAGCGAGGACCGAGATCGGCACTAGCGGCGCGAAGACCAGCGCGTAGTAGAGGGCGACGCCGAGCGCGAGGCCGTTGGCGAAGCGGACGAGCCGCCAGGTGCGGGCGCTCGGAGGCCACGGGCTGGATGCGCGTCGCAGCAGCAGCAGTGCCGCCAGGTTGGCGAGCGGCACGACGACGACGAGCACCACGTGCAACGGCGTCGGCAGCGGGTCGAATAGCGTCTCGGCACAGATGCGGGTGCCGAGCTCCACCCCGATCGCCACCAGCGGCAGCACGACGGCGAAGGGCCAGAGCAGCGCCTGCATCCAACCCCGAAAAGGCTTCACCGGCCGCGGCGCGGGCGCGCTCGCCGCGGAGGCGGCAACGGAACCATGCGAATCGGAATCGACGACGGGATCGATCACTCTCCACCTCCCAGTCGGGCGAGTGCGGCGGCCAGCTCGCGGTTCACTCACGGTACGGCGGCAAATCGCCGTCGTTGCCGAAGTCACCGCCGTGCCACGGACGCGCCCGCTGAGCGCCACAGATGCGGCTCGGAACGCGCAAACCGCAGCTCGGACCACGCGTGCCGCTCGCGCCACCGCTGGCGACCCCGCCTGCGACATTCGGAGAACATCGCGGCAACCTTCCCGAGAAGATGGCGTACTCACCACCCAGGCCGAGATCGCGATTCCCCGCATGATCGAACCGCTGCAACTCCTCGATCCGCCTGCCGAG
>DATNCU010000270.1:0-2300 GCA_035607145.1 Thermoanaerobaculia bacterium | reverse complement strand
GTGCGCGCAGGAAGCCGCGCCGCAGCCCGGCCTCGACGGGTACGCGCAGCTCGTCACCGTCGCCCTGCGCGGTCCACGCGCCGCCCCATGCCTCGACCGTCGCGGAAACTGCCGCGAGCGCCGCCTCGCGATCGCGCTCCGTGCGCAGGTGCAACACCTGCGGCGACGCGGCGCCGGTTTCGACGGGTGCCGGTGCCGTGCGCTCCTCGCCGCGCATCACGCCGCGGCGGGCTCGAGGTCGGCGAAGAACTCTTCGACCGCGGCGATCAACGCCGGTGCGTCGGGGAGTGCCTGGATCTGTCGCCGCAGTCGCTCGCCCGCCGGCAGGCCGTGGCTGTAGACGCCGGTGAAGGTGCGCAGCTTGTGGAGGGCGAGGGGAGCCGGCTCGCGCGACACGACGGCGTGGAAGTGGTCGAGGACCAGGGCGCGCCGCTCGGCCACCGTGGGCGGCGCCGCCTCCCCCCCGGCAAGCAGCGCCGCCGTCTGGCGGAAGATCCACGGGTTGCGTGTCGCCCCGCGGCCGATCATCACGCCGTCGCAGCCGGTCTCGCGGAGCATGCGCGCGGCGTCCTCGGGCGCGCGCACGTCGCCGTTGCCGATCACCGGGATCGACACCGCCGCCTTGAGCCGCGCCACGTGCTCCCATGCCGCCTCGCCGCGGAACATCTGGCGCGCGGTGCGCGCGTGCAGCACGACGCCGTCTGCCCCCTCGCCTTCGCAGATGCGACCGAGCTCGAGGTAGTTGACGCGCCGCTCGTCGAGGCCGAGCCGGAACTTGACGGTGAGCGGCACGCGCACCTCGCGGCGCACGGCGGCGACGATGCGGCGCGCGGTGTCGAGATCGCCCATCAGCGCCGCGCCGGCGCAACCCTTGAGCACCTGGTTCGCGGGGCAGCCCATGTTGACGTCGACGGCGTCGGGGCCGAGCGCCGCGACCTGCCGCGCCGCTTCGCCGAGGGTCGCCGGGTCACCACCGTAGATCTGCATCGACAGCGGCCGTTCCTCGGGCGCGAAGTGGAGCAGCTGCAGCGTGCGCCGGTCGCCGGCCACCAGGCCCTTCGCCGGCAGGAATTCCATCCCCACCATGCCGACGCCGCCGATGCGGCGCACGATGAGCCGGAAGTCGCGGTCGGTGATCCCCGCCATCGGGGCGAGGAACAGCGGCGGATCGACGGTGAGCGAGCCGAGACGCATGGCGGCCCGATTGTAGGATGCCGGCGCGTGCGGTCCGCGCCCGCCTCGCACCATGGCCTGGTATAAACAGTGGTTCGGCGAGGAATACCTCGAGCTCTACGCCCACCGCGACGAGGGCGAGGCGGAGCGCCACGTCGACTTCGTCGAGTCGCTCTTCGCCGGCGCGCCGCCGCGCGCGGTCCTCGACCTCGCCTGCGGCGCCGGCCGCCACACCGCCGCGTTGCGCAAGCGCGGCGTCCGCGCCCTCGGCGTCGACCTCTCGCTGGTGCTGCTCGCCCAGCCGCCGCCGCTGCCGCGCGTGGCCGGCGACATGCGCTGCCTCCCCTTCGCCGAGCACGCCTTCGACTGGGTGCTCAACTTCTTCACCTCCTTCGGCTATTTCGAGAGCGAGCAGGAGAACTTCCGCGTCGTCGCCGAGATCGCGCGGGTGCTCGAGCCCGGCGGCCGCTGCCTGCTCGACCTGATGAACCTGGACGCCACCCTCGCGCAGCTGAAAGAGTACGAAGTACGCGGGGAGGGGCAACGGCGGGTGGAGATCCGGCGCTGGTGGGACCCGCAGCAGCGGCGCATCAACAAGCGGATCCGTCTCGCCGCCCTGGATGCGACGAAAGCCGGCGGCGAGGCGCGCACCTTCCTCGAGAGCGTGCGCGCCTACACGCTCGACGAGGTGACGATGGGCCTGCGCTGGGCGGGTCTCGAGGTGACGGCAACCTACGGCAGCTTCGCGGGGGAGGCGTACGGGCGTGACAGCGAGCGGCTCATCATCGTCGGCCGGCGAGTCCACTGAGGCGGTGGCGACGCCGGTGGAGGGGGCCGCGGTGGCGGCAACGGCCGCCGAGGCCGTATCGGACGCCGCGAGCTCGCGACCGGCGACGGCACCTCCTGTGCGGCTCGCCATCTCGGCGCCGTTGCCGCCGCTGCCTGCCGCCTGGCTCGCCGGGCGCGACCGCGACCTGCTGGCGCCGCTGACGCTGGCGACGGGAGGCGCGGCGCTGCCGCCGCCGCCGCGCGTCGACCGCCGCGAGGTGGCGCGCGGCCTCGAACGCGCCAACCGCTCCTACGGCCACGCCGGCGCCGGCGAGCTGGCGGCGCGGCTGGCGGATCCG
>DATNCU010000328.1:0-8745 GCA_035607145.1 Thermoanaerobaculia bacterium | reverse complement strand
TGGACCTCCTACCCGCCGCTGTCCGACATCCTGCCCACCGGGCAGACGCTGTGGATCCTCGGCATGCTGTTCCTGATCACCTCGTCGCTGCTCGGCGCGGTCAACTTCATCACCACCATCATCCAGCTCCGCGCGCCGGGGCTGACGTTCTGGCGGCTGCCCTTCTTCGTCTGGGCGCAGTTCGTCACCTCGTTCCTGCTGCTGCTCGCCTTCCCCGCCCTGCAGGCGGCCGGCGTCATGCAGCTGATGGACCGGGTGGCGAAGACCAGCTTCTTCCTGCCGCAGGGCCTCGTGGTGTCGGGGCAGGTGCTCAAGGTCTCGGGCGGCGGCTCGCCTCTGCTCTGGCAGCACCTCTTCTGGTTCCTCGCCCACCCCGAGGTCTACGTGCTGATCCTGCCGGCGATGGGCATCGTCGCCGAGGTGATCGCCAACAACACCCGCAAGCCGCTGTGGGGCTACCGGCCGCTGGTCCTCTCGGTGGTCAGCATCGGCGCGCTGTCGTTCGTGGTCTGGGCGCACCACATGTTCATGACCGGCATGGGAACGACCATGTCGACCTTCTTCCAGACCACGACGATGATCATCTCGATCCCCTCGGTGATCATCCTCACCTGCCTGATCCTGTCGCTGTGGGGCGGCTCGATCCGCTTCACGCCGCCGATGCTGTTCGCGCTCGCCTTCCTGCCGATGTTCGGCATCGGCGGCTTGACCGGCCTGCCGCTCGGCCTCGCCAGCCCCGACATCCACTTCCACGACACCTACTACGTCATCGCCCACTTCCACTACGTGGTGGCGCCGGGCACCCTGTTCGCTCTCTTCGCCGGCGTCTACTACTGGTACCCGAAGGCCACCGGCCGCTACATGAGCACCAAGCTCGGCCACCTGCACTTCTGGCCCAGCCTGCTGTTCATCAACGGCGTCTTCATGCCGATGTTCATCCAGGGCCTCGCCGGCATGCAGCGGCGGCTCTACGACGGCGGCGCGAGCTACACCCACACCGCCCACGTGCTGTGGCTGCACAAGGTGATCTCGTTCTCGGCGTGGGGCCTGGCGCTGGCGCAGATCCCGTTCATCGTCAACTTCTTCTGGAGCAAGCGGCGCGGCGCGCCGGCGCCGGCCAACGCCTGGGACGCCACCACCATCGAGTGGGCCGCCCCGTCGCCGCCGCCGCACGGCAACTTCGAGGTGCAGCCGGTGGCCTACCGCGGCCCCTACGAGTACAGCGTCCCCGGCCACGCCGGCGACTTCTTCCCGCAGAGCGAGCCGGGGCCGGAGACGGTGTCGCCGATCCCCGGCACTCCGCACCCGGCGCATGCCTGAGTCAGAGGTCAACTGAATGTCTACAGCCGCAGCCGCCATTCCGTACACCGTCGACGCGAGGCCCGACACCGGCCTCAACAACGTCAAGCTGGGGATCTGGCTCTTCCTCGCCTCCGAGGTGATGCTGTTCGGCTCCCTCTTCGCCGGCTACATCCTGCTGCGCACCGGCAATCCGGCGTGGGGCGCCGGCTCGGAGCTGCTATCGATCCCGCTCGCCACCCTCAACACCATCGTGCTCATCACCTCGTCGGTGACCATGGTGATGTCGTGGGTGGCGGCGATGGAGCGCAACCTGAAGAGGCTGCGGCTCTTCATGGGCAGCACGGTGGCGCTGGGCGCCGTCTTTATGGTGGTCAAGGGCTTCGAGTACGCCGCCAAGTTCGAGCACCACCACCCGCCGTCGTACAGCACCTTCATGGCCTGCTACTTCACCTTCACCGGACTGCACGCGTTGCACGTGCTGGCGGGGATGGGCGTCAACTTCTACTTCGGCTTCCCCGGCGCCAAGATGATGCAGACCGACCCGCAGCAGTTCGCCAACCGGGTCGAGGTGGCCGGCCTCTTCTGGCACTTCGTCGACCTGGTGTGGATCTTCCTCTTCCCGGTCCTCTACCTGCTCAACTTCGGGCCGCCGGTGGCGCACTGAGTGCCGCCGTAGTCGAGGTAAACCATGCAGCACATCGACACCGCGGAACAGGGCGACCCGCACCTGCACGCCGACCTCAAGAAGCACGTCCGCACCTACATGCTGGTGTTCGGCAGCCTCATGGTGCTGACGCTCGTCACCGTCGGGCTCAAGTACCTGCACCTGCCGACCGTGCCGGCCATCCTCGTCGCGCTCGCCATCGCCCTGGTGAAGGGGTCGCTGGTCGCCTGCTACTTCATGCACCTGATCTCCGAGCGCAAGCTGATCCTGATCCTCATGCTCGCCACGGTGTTCTTCTTCTTCGGCGTGCTGCTCGGGCCGGTGCTCACCGAGCTCAACGAGATCAACCCCATCAAGTGATGGCTGGCGCGAGGCTCAGGTGTCGCTCAAGGCTTTCCACGTGATCTTCATCAGCGCCGCCGTGCTGCTCGCCGTCTGGCTGGGCGTCTGGGCCTGGGGGCAGCGGCAGGCCGCGGGCGACGGCGGCTTCACGGCGCTCGCGATCGGCGCCTTCGCCGCCGCGGCGGGCCTCGTCGTCTACGAGGCCTGGTTCCTGCGCAAGACGCGCAAGGTGAGCTCGTGGTAACGAACCTGCTGGCGTGCAGCGTCTGCTGGGGCGCCGCCCAGGACCCGGTGGTCCACGGCACCAAGCTCTCCATCGTCTTCCTGCTCGGCCTCACCTACCTGCTGCTCGGGGGCGGCGTCGGCATGGTGCTGCTGGTGCGCCGCAAGGCGCTGCGCGCCGCCGGCGCGTCCACCGCCGATCCCGGCCCGCTCGCTCCTCCGTCTCCCGGATCCGAGGACTGAACCGCCATGAACGACCTGCTCGGCCTGCCCCTCGAAGCCTCCGCCCACGCTCACGACATCGACAAGGTGACCAACTGGGTCCACCTGCTGATGTTCGTCATGTTCGTCGGCTGGAGCGCCTTCTTCCTCTACATGCTGGTGCGCTTCCGCCGCAGCCGGCACCCCAAGGCGCAGTACGAGGGGCTGCGCACTCACGCCACCCGCTGGGTGGAGTGGGGCGTCGTCGTCGCCGAGCTGGTGCTGCTCTTCGGCTACTCGATCCCGCTGTGGTCGGCGCGCGTCGACAAGTTCCCGCCCGAGGACCAGGCGCTGGAAGTGCAGGTCACCGGCGAGCAGTTCGCCTGGAACATCCACTACGCCGGCAACGACGGCATCTTCGGCCGCACCAAGCCCGAGCTGGTCGACGTCTCCACCAACCCGCTGGGCCTCGACCGCCAGGACCCCGCCGGCAAAGACGACGTCACCACCGTCAACCAGCTCCACCTGCCCGCCGGCCGGCCGGTGATCGTGCGGCTGCGCAGCAAGGACGTCATCCACAGTTTCATGCTCAACGAGTTCCGGGTGAAGCAGGACGCCATCCCGGGCCTCTCCATCCCGCTCTGGTTCGTGCCCACGCTGACCACGGCCGGCGTGCGCGAGGCCACCGGCAACGCCAAGTACGACTTCGAGATCGCCTGCGCCCAGCTGTGCGGCATCGGCCATTCGAAGATGCGCGGCTTCGTCACCGTCCACCCGGCGGCGGAGTTCGACTCCTGGCTGGCGCAGGAGTCGACGACCGCCGCGTCTTCGGGCGGCGACGAGTTCTGGCAATAGGGACCCATGGGGCGCCGCGAGGCGGCGCACGCCGGGTCTTCCCGGCGCCGAGCGAAGCGAAGGCATGGGCAGGCGCCACTCCGAGCGTAGCGCCCGCACCACGTCGACGTGCGCCGCCCGTGCGGCGGGCATGAGCGAGGGGCCGCCGGCGGCGGCTGTGAGAAACTGACCGCCCGCCATGCTGGTCCGCTACGTCCTGCTCGCGCTGCCCATCCACCAGCGCTCCTTCGCCGCCTACTACCAGGCGCACGACCGCGAGGTGCAAGCGCGGCGGACCGAGCTCGAGCGCGAGTGGGGCGGCCAGCCGTTCGACGAGCTGCCGGCGCACATCCGGCTGGCGTGGAAGGACCGCTGGTACTGGCCGCCCTGGTTCTACAACGACATCGCCGGCTTCCTGAAGATCGGCACCGCCGAGGATGCGCTGCTCGGCGACGTCTTCCTGGCGCGCCGCTTCTTCCCGCCCACCGCGCCCGAGCGCTTCAGCCGCCCGGCTTCATCCGGAGTCGGCGGCGACGGTGAAGACCGCGAGATCGTCTTCCTCGCCACTGTCGAGCGCCGGCCGGTGATCCCCGGCGACAACACGTCGTACGTGCGGGCATGCGAGGAGATCATCGTCGAGGCGGGCGAGACCGTGCGGATGCAGGGGCACGGCCTCGCCGAGGCGGAGATCTGGACGCCCGGCTTCGACATCGCCTGCTTCGACCTCGCGCGCGCCGACCAGCAGCTGCGTGAGCGCTTTCCGGGAAGAACCGAGCCCCGCTAACGGAACGCGGGCGGGCGGGGGCGCCCCCTGCACCTAGAGGGGCAGGGGGTCGGGGGGATAGGGGTGAGATTGACCTAGCGCATCCCGTGCTTGCGGAGGAAGTAGCCGAGGTTGCGCTCGTCGACGCCGAGGAGCTTCGCCGCCTGCCGCTTGCTGCCGCCCGCCTGCGCGAGCGCCCGTTCGAGCAGCCGCTTCTCGGCGCGCTTGAGGTTGGGCCGCAGCTGCAGGTCGGCGCCGTCTTCGGCCGCCGCGAGGCGTGATGCCGGGAAGAGCAGGCTCGCCGGGGACAGCTCGTCGCCGCGCTCGAGCAGCACGCCGCGCTCGATCACGTTGCGCAGCTCGCGCACGTTGCCCGGCCAGTCGTACTCCTCGAGGCGCCGGTAAGTTTCGGCGGCGATGCGTCGCAGCGGCTTGCCGAAGCGCCCCGCGAGCTCGGCGAGGAAGGCGTCGGCGAGCGGCGCGATGTCTTCGCGGCGCTCGCGCAGCGGCGGCACGCGCAACGTCATCACGTTGATGCGGTAGAAGAGGTCGGCGCGGAAGCGCCCGGCCGCCACCTCGCTCACCAGGTCGGCGTTGCTGGCGCAGACGAGGCGCACGTCGACGGTCGTCGGCCGGCTCTCGCCGACGCGCTCGAAGGTCTGGTCCTGCAGCACGCGCAGGATCTTCGCCTGCGCCATCGGCGGCAGGGAGTCGACCTCGTCGAGCAGCAGCGTGCCGCCGTGCGCCACCTGGAAGCGCCCCTCGCGGTCGGCGATGGCGCCGGTGAAGGCGCCGCGCCGATGGCCGAAGAACTCGCTCTCGAACAGCTCGAGCGGGATGGCGGCGCAGTTGACGGTGACGAACGGTCCGCGGGCGCGCGGCGACAGGCGGTGCAGCAGCCGCGCCGCCTCCTCCTTGCCGGTGCCCGACTCGCCGACGAGCAGCACCGGCGTCGGCACCGGCGCCGCCACCTCGAGCATCTCCACCACGCCACGCCAACCGGCGGAGACGCCCACCGCCTCGGCGGCGGCGCCGCGCACCTGGCTGCGCAGGTAGTCGACCTCGCGCGCGAGGCGGCGGTTGGCGAGCGCCCGCTCCACCACCAGCACCAGCTCGTCGGGGTCGACCGGCTTGAGCAGGTAGTCGGCGGCGCCGGCCTTGATGCACTCGACGGCCGAGGCCACCGTGCCGTGGCCGGTGAGCACCACCACAGGCGGCCCGCCGGGCGCGATGCGTTGCACCAGCTCGAGACCGCTCTCGCCGGGGAGCTTGAGGTCGGTGAGCACGAGGTCGACGCCCTCGTGCTGTCGCCGCGCCACGACCTCCTCGACGCTGGCGCTGCCGACGACGGCGTAGCCGCGCCGCTCGAGCACGCTCGCCAGCGACTCGCGTACGTAGGCCTCGTCCTCCACCACCAGCAGCGTGCCCTTCACCGTCGTCGTCGCCACTCCGCCTCCTCTACTTCGATGCGGTCGCCACGGCGCGCTCGTCGGCCGTGCTGCTCGGCGCGGGCGTGAGCAGCGGCAGCTCCACCACCAGCTCGGCGCCGCCGCCATCGCGGTTGCCGGCGCGGATGCTGCCGCCGTGGTCGCGCACGATGCCGGCGCAGACCGCGAGTCCGAGCCCGATCGACCCGCGCGTCGAGAAGAAGGGCTCGAAGAGGTGCGGCAGCGCCTCGGCCGAGATCCCCGGCCCGCGGTCGGCGACGCGCACCACGGCGCGATCGTTCTCGGCGCGGCAGTGGACCTCCACCTCGCCGCGCCCGCTCTGGCACTGGCCGGCGTTGAGCAGCAGGTTCAGGAACAGCTGCCCGAGCGTGACGGCGTTGCCCTCGACGCGCAGCGGCGCCGGCGGCAGGTCGAGACGGATCGCCACCTCGCGCAGCGCGCGGTGCGAGCCGACGAACTCCGCCGCGCGGGCGATCGTCTCGCGCAGGTCGAGCGGCGCCTTTTCCACCCGTCCGGGGTCGGAGAGCGACAGCATCTGCCGCATCACCGCCGCGACGCGGCCGAGCCCTTCGCGGATGCGTGCGACGCCGCGACGCGCCCGCTCGACATCGCCCTTCTCGACGTCCTCCTCCACCAGCGCGAGGTAGTTGAACACCCCCTCCAGCGGGTTGTTGACCTCGTGCGCCACGCCCGCGGCGAGTCGGCCGACGCTCGCCAGCCGCTCGGCGTGGAGGATCTGGCGCTCGAGCTCGCGCAGCCGCGCCTGCTGGCGGTTCTCTGCCGCGAGCGCGCTCGACCGCTGCGCCTGCTGGAAGGCGAGGAAGCCGAGCAGCAGCGTGAGCGCCATCACCGCCAGGTTGAGCAGCGCCGTGCGGCGATAGCGGCGAGTGAGCTCGGCCACCGATCCGAGGATGCGGCCCTCGGGCTCGTCGCGCACCAGCGTCCAGGAGACCGGCGGCGACCACAGCGGATCGCGCACCGTGGCGGCCGCTACGAGATGGCGGCCGGGCGCCTCACGCGGTTCTTCGCCCGCGGTGTGCAGCTCGAGACGGTCGCCGAGCGCCGGCGCCGCGGCGGCGAGCAACACCTGCCGGTCGATCCACGCCTCGAGCAGGCCGCGCTCGCGGACGCGGCCGGCGACCGGCAGCTGCGCCAAGAGAAGGTCGCGGTCGGCGATTGGCGCCGGCGGGTCCGACGTGGCGGGGAGCACGACGGGAGCGCCGTCGCGGCGGCCGACGAGCACCAGCGGCGCGCCGCTGTTGTCACGCAGCGCCGCGGCACGCAACGCGGGGTGCTCCTGCGCGAAGGCGACCAGCGTGCGCTCGGCGTCGCCGCGCGCGCCAGCGAGCGCTTCGGCATCGCTGCCTTCGTCGACGAGCAGCGCGTGGAGGGCCGGTGCGCGCACCAGCGCCTGCAGCTCGCGCCGGGCACCGGCGAGCACCGCCTCGAGCGCGCGCGCGTGCCCGTCGGTCTGCAGCCGCAGGTCCTGCAGGGCGGCTTCGCGAGCGCTGCGCCGGGCGCTCACCACGCCGGCGATGGCGAGGGCGTTCACCGCGCCGAGCAGGAGCAGCAGCAGGATCGGC
Organism: Thermoanaerobaculia bacterium; assembly: GCA_035607145.1. Lineage (GTDB taxonomy): Bacteria > Acidobacteriota > Thermoanaerobaculia > Multivoradales > JAIOJS01 > DASYQD01. The sequence goes on along the minus strand of DATNCU010000328.1, from coordinate 1,386 downwards.
AACGCGGACGCCGGGAGGCGGCGCGGGCCGGTGGGGCCGGTTTTCGAAGCCATGGCGAGAGCACCAACGGTACGAGAGCCGTCGGCGTCTGTCAACGATTTATGAGGCCGTGTACGCCGCCCTCATAGGAACACCGAGCAACTGGGTGCAACCACCCCGCAACATCAGCGCTCATCCCCTTGCAGCAGAATGACTTGGCGACCTCGCCTCAGCTTCAAACTCAGGGGCACAGCTGTTGCTCACCGCCACCGGCAACGCCCGTTCAGCCAGCTCTCGCCGGAGGTGCCCATGCGTCGCGCCGCGCTTCTCGCCCTCACCCTCGCCCTCGCTCCTCTCCTCGCCGAACCCCTCTGGGCGGGCGGTGCCTGGGTGCCCAAGCCCGGCGACGGCACCCTGCAGCTCGGCGCCAGCCGCAAGCGCGCGCAGAGCTCGTGGGGCCGCAAGGGGCAGATCCTGCGCAACCAGCAGGACCACGACTTCCGCTACGGCTACCTGAGCGGCGAGGCGGGGCTGTGGAAGGGACTCGCGGCCACCTGGACCGTCACTTACCTCGAAGGCTACGAAGGCCGCCCCGACGACCTCGAAGAGAACACCGGCCCCTCGGACGCCTGGTACGGCCTCAAGTATGGCTTCCGCCAGGACACCATGTGGCCGCTCGCCGTCGGCTTCACCTACCGTTCCCCCGCCTTCTACGACGAGCCTGGCGCGTACAACCGCCACAACTTCAACAGCGACGGCTCGTTCCGCGAGGTGAGCTCGGAGTGGCGCGGGGTACTCAAGGAGGACTACACGCTCAGCTTCCTCGCCAGCCACTCGTTGTGGCAGGGGCGCGGCTGGGCGAGCGTCGAGACCGGCTACACCTGGCGCAACGGCGCGCCCGCGGACCAGGTGCCGCTCTACGCCGACGTCGGCCTGCCGCTGCCGTGGTACGGCATGCGCGCCAAGCTCGCCGGCGTCTTCGTGCAGAGCCTCGGCAACGAGTCGCCGCGCCGGCCCGAGGACCGCTTCGGCAAGAGCGCCACCAACGACTTCAACGACGCCAGCATGGGGCGGCTGGGCGCGTCACTGATCGTGCCGCTCGACCGCAATCAGCGCTGGTACGTCGAGGCGGGCTACAACCAGTGGGTGTGGGGCCGCTCGGCGCGGCGCTACCAGGAACCCTTCGTCTCCTTCGGCCGCGGCTTCTGACGCTCAGCTCGCGAAGACAGCGCGAGCTTCCTCGAGCAGCGCCTCGTCGACGACGCCGCGGCCGGCGTTCTTGGCGTAGCGCTCGATCCCCTCGCGCGCCATCGGCCGCACCATCTCGGGGATGCGGTCGAGGCGCGCGAGAGCGCCGGCGGTCCAGGCGAGGCCCGCGGGCTCCTCAGGCTGGCGCGGCCCGGCGGC
>DATNCU010000264.1:0-2004 GCA_035607145.1 Thermoanaerobaculia bacterium | reverse complement strand
CCGCCGCCTCCAGTCGCCTTCTGCTCCGCCTCCCACGCCTCGCGTTGGAGCGCCTCGACCGGCGGCAGGCCCTTCTTCGCCAGCTCGGCGTTGATCCCCGGCAGCTCCTTCTTCGCCCAGGCGTCGAAGTCGTTGCCGACGTCTCCCAGCTCGCGCTTCAACGACGCGGCCCGGTCCGTCTGCGCCTGTGTCGGATTTCCCTCGTGGAAGACGACGCCGAAGTAGAGGTCGGTGAGGAACTCGCGCAGCCGCTCCTCGCCGGTGATCATGCCGCCTTCCTTGGTGGCGACGATCTTCTTGCGCAGCTCGTCGGCGGCAGCGGAGGCCGTGCGCAGCCGCTTGGCGAGCGCGTCGCCGGCGGGGAGCTTGCCGGCGCGGTCGTCGAGCGCCAGCCGCACGCCGTTGATCTTCTCGACCACGTAGGTCATCTCGGCGAACTGCTGGTAGACGTCGAGCGCCAGCGCGAACTGCGCCTGGCGGTCGGCGGCGCTGTGCTTGCTGCGCGGGTCGGACACCGCCTCGATGGGCGTCGTGTAGGTGTTCTTGTCCTTGGTCATCGTCACCGTGTAGGTGCCGGGGAGGTACCGTGGGCCGACGGTGACGCCGGCGGTCGCGGCCGGCGGCGCCTTGGGCGCCTCCATCCGCATCGACCAGGCGACACGGTTGAGGCCGCGCCGTTTGCTGCTGGGGATGACCGCGACCACCTTGCCGCTGCTGTCGCGCACGTCGATCGTGAGGTCGCCGAAGATGTGGCGGCGGCGCTGGTAGTAGGTGATCACCGCATCGTTGGACTCGCCGGGGCCGATGTACTTGGCGTCGCCCTGGACGCTGAAGTCGAAGGACGGCAGCCTCTGCACCGCCGGCGAGATGCCGACGAACGCCGCCTCCTGCGTCATCACGTCGGGAGTCAGGGCGCGCAGCGGCGAGATGTCGTCGACGATCCAGATGCCGCGGCCGTGGGTGGCGATCACCAGGTCGTGGTCGCGCGGGTGGACGGCGAGGTCGCGAACCGCCACGTGCGGGAAGTTGCCGCCCAGGTACTGCGCCCACTGCTTGCCGCCGTCGAGCGACACCCACAAGCCCAGCTCGGTGCCGAGGAAGAGCAGGTCCTCCTTGACGAGATCCTCGCGGACGACGTGCGCGTAGCCCTTGACCGGCGCGTCGGCCGCCACCAGGCGCTTCCAGGTCTTGCCGAAGTCGCTGGTCTTGTAGGCGTAAGGCGTGATGTCGCCGAAGGTGTGCCGATCGAAGGTGACGTAGGCGGTGCCCTCGGCGAAATGCCCCGCGTCGATGTACGAGACCCACGCGCTCTTCGGCAGGCCGGCGATGTTGGCAACGACGTTGGTCCACGTCTTGCCGCCGTCGCGCGTCACCTGCAGGTTGCCGTCGTCAGTGCCCGCCCAGACCACCTGCGCGTTGAGCGGCGACTCGGCGATGGCGTAGATCGTGGTGTGCATCTCCGCCGCCGAGTTGTCGACGGTGATGCCACCCGAGAGCTCCTGCTGCTGCTTGGCCTTGTCGTTGGTGGTGAGGTCGGTGGAGATGCGCTCCCAGCTCTGCCCGTGGTCCGTGGTGCGGAACAGGAACTGGCAGCCGAGGTAGACGGCGCCGCTCTTGCCGACGTGGATGGGCGAGTTCCAGTTGCAGCGCAGCTTCTTCTCCTGGTACTGCGGCAGCGGCTTGATGAGGCGGATCTCGTGGGTCTTGCGGTTGATGCGGCCGATCTCGCCGCCCTGCGCCTCGGCGTAGACGTAGTCGGCGTCGTCGCTGGGGTCGACGAACACCCAGAAGCCGTCGCCGAAGAAGACGCTCTGCCAGAGGTCGTTGGTGATGCCGCCCGGGCCGTCGGAAGGGGCGATCCACGAGCCGTTGTCCTGCAGGCCGCCGTAGACGTTGTACGGCTGATCCATGTCGACGCTCACGTGGTAGAACTGCGAAACCGGCAGGCTGTCGGCCTTCCACCACTTGTTGCCGCCGTCGTAGGTGTAGAAGACGCCGCCGTCG
>DATNCU010000298.1:0-6023 GCA_035607145.1 Thermoanaerobaculia bacterium | reverse complement strand
GGAGCAAGAGAGCGCGCCTCCACCTCCAGGCGCCTCGACGGCCGTGACTTCGCGATATCCACTAAGCGCCCTCCGGAGGTGCCGCCGCCGCGGCACCGGCGCGCTCCTCGAGGCGCCTGGAGGTGGAGGCGCGCTCTCTTGCTCCCGGCTACCACGAGGAGCGCGCCGGTGCCGCGGCGGCGGCCCCCGGATCCGCTCCGCGCCCGCCGGCCGGGCGGTCACAACCCGCGGCAGTGACCACAACAACAAGGCGCCCCGCCGCCAAACCGCAGCGGGGCGCCTCGACTCTCGTCACCGCGCTCTAGAACTGCGACCAGAGGTACTGGTTCGTCACCTCGTGGTGATACATCACCTCGGCCGCCTTGATGTTCACCCCCAACGCCTTCGGGCACCGCTCCGCCTGCATGAGCTTCAGCTCGGCGAACTTCGAGTGCACCTCCTCGCCCATCACCTCCTGCATGAAGCGGCTCCCCTTGAACAACCGGATCGCGTCGTAGATGTTGTCCGGCAGGAACCGCGTCCGCGGCCGCTTCCCCTCGCCGTCCTCCTCGTTCATCGGCCCCTCGAGGCCGGTCCGCACCAGCGTGTAGATCGCCAGGTACGGGTTCGAATCCGGCGCGATCGAGCGCACCTCCACGCGTGCCGAGCGCTCGTTGCCGAGCGGGATGCGCACCATCGAGCCGCGGTCGATCGCCGACGCCTTGATCTGGTTCGGCGCCTCGAAGTGCGGGTCCAGCCGCCGGTACGAGTTGACGCTGCTGTTGAGCACCAGGCAGAGATCCGTGGCGCTCGCCAGGATGCGCGAGATGAAATCCCAGCCGGCGTCCGCCAAGCCGTCCTTGCCGTCCTTCTCGAAGAACAAGTTCTTAGACTGCCGCGTCACCGACAAGTTGGTGTGCATGCCCGAGCCGTTGATCCCGGTCACCGGCTTGGGCAGGAAGCTCGCCGTCATCCCCATCCGCGCCGCCACCTGCCGCGACAGCAGCTTGTAGAGCTGCACCTGGTCGGCGGCGACGGTCATCTCGGTGTGGCCGTAGTTCATCTCGAACTGCGACGGCGCCACCTCCGGGTGGTCCTTCTCGTTGGCGAAGCCCATCGCCCGCTGCACCTCGGCGGCGGTGTCGATGAAGCGGCGCAGCTCGTCGCCGGGCAGCGAGTGGTAGTAGCCGCCGGTCGAGATGAACTCGAAGGCCCGCGTCTCGTGGTAGCGGCGCTCGGCGTCGCGCCCCTTGAACAGGAAGCCCTCGATCACGTTGGCGGCGTGGGCGACGGTGCCGTCCTTGGCGTAGAGCTTCTCGGCGTAGCTCTTGAGCAGCGCCCGCATGTCGCCGCGGTAGGGCGCGTTGTCGCGCTCGCGCACCTCGCCGAAGACCAGCACCTTGCCGGGGCCGAAGACGTCCGAGGGCAGCCAGTAGAACGCCGCCCAGTCGATGGCGAGGCGCAGGTCCGACTCCTGCTGGCGCGAGAAGCCGCGGATCGAGGACCCGTCGAAGGTGAGGTTGTCTGCCGACTTGAGCAGGAACTTCTTGTCGTAGTCGAGCATGTGGAGGCGGCCTTCGAGGTCGGTGAAGCAGACCGTCACCGCCTTGATGCGTTTCTCGTCGGAGAGGTACTTCATGCGCTGGTCGCGGACGACGTCGAGGGGCTTGCGGGCCAGCCGCTCCTCCTTGGCCTGGAGGTTCATCTCCTCGAGCTGGTCGTAGGGGATCTCCAGGAAGTCGCGCAGTCCGGGGGCGCGCTGCGGCGCCGGAGCGGGCTGGGCGAGGCGCTCGAGCTTCTCGCTGGTCATGTCGGCAAGGACCTCCTCGTTCGTCGGCTCGCTGGGGTGCATGTAGGGCCTCCTTTGCGCCGGAATACTACACGAACTAGCGTTGCCGTCAACGGTTTTAGGTTAAATGTCACCATGGCTAAGCTAACGGTCAGCAGATTCCGCGCCAAGTCACGACAAACAATGCGTCCGGCGACCCCGGGACCTCCGACCGCCGAACGCGGCCATTGACGACCGGCCGCCCGCCGTAGAGGCTTGGCGCCCCATGCAAGCCATCGACCTCGCCGACGACCCGCGCTCCCCCGTCACGCTCGACGAGCTCACAGCCGCCCGCGAGCGCCTCCGCGGCATCGTCGTCGAGACCCCGCTGCTCCCCCTCCGCGGCCCCTGGAACGAGGCCGGCCGCGAGATCTACCTCAAGCTCGAGAACCTGCAGCCGATCAACGCCTTCAAGATCCGCGGCGCCACCAACGCCGTGCTGTCGCTGCTGCCCCAGCAGCGCGCCCGCGGCGTGTGGACGATCAGCGCCGGCAACGCCGGCCAGGGCGTGGCTTACGCGGCGCGCGCCGCCGGCGTGCCCTGCACCGTCGTCACCATCGACACCGCGCCGGACACCAAGGTGCGCCGCATGCGCGACCTCGGCGCGCGGCTGGTGAAGGCGCCCTTCGACGCCTGCTGGGAGGCGATGGAGCGCCGCACCTTCCCCGGCGTCGAGGGCACCTTCGTGCACCCTTTCGACGACCGCCGCTTCATCGCTGGCAACGGCTCACTGGCGATGGAGGTCTTCGAGCAGCTGCCGAGCGTGCGCACCATCGTCGCCGCCATCGGCGGCGGCGGGCTGATCTCGGGCATCGGCTCCGCCGCGCGCGCCCTGCGTCCCGACGTGCGCGTGCTCGGTGCCGAGCCGGAGACGGCGGCACCGCTCGCGCTCTCGCTCGAGCGCGGCTCGCCGCAGGTCTTCGAGCGCTGGCAAGCGACCTTCGTCGACGGCGCCGGCGGCAAGAGCATCTTCCCCTCGATGTGGGAACGCATGCGGCCGGTGGTCGACGGCTCGATCGTCGTCACCCTCGACGAGGTCCGCGAGGCGATGCGGGTGATGGCCGAGACGGTGCGCGTCATCGCCGAAGGCGCCGGGGCGCTGCCAGTGGCGGCGGCGATGCAGGGGCGCGCGGGCGACGGGCCCATCGTCGCCGTCGTCAGCGGTGGCAACGTGGACCTGGGCAAATTCTGCGAGCTCATCACGGCTGCGAGCTGATCGGCGCCGCCTGATCCGCGCCTTGGGCTGATCGGCGCTGCCGTCGGCTCCCTTGCCGCCGGCCGATCGCCGCCGCGAGCCTGACCGTTTCCGTCAGCTGGGCTCGCGGCTGCGAAACCGCGCTATCTTCCCCCCGACCCAGCGCCAGCGGCAGCGGTTCAGTCCGAACCTGGAGGAGGGCTTCGCCATGCGTCACCACTCCTGCAAGCAGCACCTGCTCACGCTCCTCACCACGCTCGCGCTCGCCGGCACCTGCGCGCTCGCCCGCGCCGAGAACGCCCCAGCGGCGGCAACGAGCGACGAACCGCGGCCCGATGCCGAGCAGCCGTCCGAGCCCGCCACCGCACCGCCGGTGACCGAGGAGATCACCGTCACCGCCACCCGCTTCGAGCGCCCGCTCGACCTCACTCCGAAGACCGTGAGCGTGGTCACGGAAGCCGAGGTCGCCGCCCGGCCGATGACCAACGTGCAGGGGACGATCGACGACGTGCCCAACATCGCCGTGGCTCGCGGCGGCGGCCTCGCCGGCCAGCTAGTCGTCCGCGGCTTCGCCAGCAACGACTCGCGGACGGTGATGTTCGTCGACGGCGACCGCTTCGGACGCGGCAGGGCGGCGCTGGAGTACAACTTCATCGACCCCAACGAGATCGAGCGCATCGAGATCGTGCGTGGGCCGGCCTCCGCGCTCTACGGCTCGGACGCGATGAACGGCGTCGTCAACTTCATCACCCGCCGCGGCACCGGCGACTCGTTCGTGCCGCGCCTGGCCTCGATCGGATATGCGAGCCACAACTCGCTGCTCGCGGCGCGCGTGGCGATGTCCGGCCAGCGCGAGACCTACGACGCCCTCCTCGGCGTCAACTACCGCACCGCCGAGAACTACGAGACGGCCCGCGGCGAGATCCGCAACACCGACTTCGAGACCCGCGCGCTCAACGCGCGGTTCGGCTGGTCGCCCGAGTCCACCCGGCGCTTCGAGCTCAGCGGCAAGCTCGGCCGCTTCTACGCCGGCCGCGCCGGGGCGCCCAACCCGCCGACCGTCACCGTCCGCGAGGACCCGCTCGAGGAGCAGTCGCTGCGCTTCGGCTACACGCAGAGCCAGGCCGCGCCGTGGATCTCCGACCTCCAGGCCTCGCTCTTCGTCCGCGAGGTCAACACCTTCATCAACAGCGTCAACCGCGGCGCCGCCAACGGCAACGTCGAGACCCGCGACACCTGGGTGATCGGGCCGACCGGCCTCGGCGGCAAGCTGCTGGCGCGCTCGGCGGTGAAGAGCAACCTGCTCACTTACGGCCTCGACGTCTATCACGAGGATGTGCCCAGCTTCGAAGACGAGGTGCGGGTGGTCAACGCCGCCGGCCAGCGCGTCTCCACCGACCCGCGCGCCAAGCGCATCCGCGACGCCGAGCAGAGCAACCTCGGGCTCTTCGCGCACTACGACTGGGACGCCTCCGAGCGCTTCACCGCCGCCGTCGGCGCCCGCTACGACCTGGTGCGCACCGCGCTCTCCAAGACGCCGGCGGTCGGCGAAATCCCCGGGCTGAGCGCCGCCTACCGCAACAACCTGAAGGCCGACGACGACAAGGTCACCGGCAGCATCGGCCTCATCTTCCGGCCGCTCGAGTCGCTCCACCTGGTGGCCAACGCCAGCACCGCGTTCCGGACACCGACGACCTTCGACAAGCTGGGATCCGGGCAGATCGGCGCGGTGCTCACCATCCCCAATCCCGACGTAGGGCCGGAGACGAGCGTCACCTACGAGGGCGGCGCGCGCTTCCGGCTGCGGACCTTCGACGCCAACCTGACGTTGTTCCGCACCGAGTATTCGGACCTGCTGCAGACCGTGTTCCTCAACCCCACGACCCGCCAGCGCATCAACATCGGCGAGGCACAGACGGAGGGGTTCGAGCTCGACGGTATCTGGACGCTGAGCAAGGCGCTGGCGCTACGCTTCAACGCCGCAAAGACGCGCGGCACCAACACCCTGACCGACCTGCCGCTCCCCTACGTGCCGCCGGTCGCCGGGCTGGTCGCCTTGCGCTGGGCGGTGCCGGGTGATCCCTACTGGCTCGAGGCCACCACGCGCTGGTCGCGCGACAAGACGCGCATCGATCGCTCGCAGGAACGTCCGCTCGACGGCTACGAGGTGTATGGCCTCTACGGCGGCGTGGAGCTGGGCCACTGGCTGCCGCGGCTCGCCTCGTACAGGCTCAACGTGGGCGTCGACAACCTCACCGACGAGGCCTACGCGAGCCCGGCGACGCGCGAGCTGCTCGCCTTCGCGCGCTCCCCCACCAACCCGCTGCTCGAGCCCGGGAGGTCGTTCGTCGTCAACGTCACCTCGGGGTTCTGAGGTGCGGCAGCGCGGCGCGCACGGCTCGCGGGCGCGCCGCGCCGTGCGCCGCTGTTGCCTCGCCCTGACGGCGGCCGCCGCGCTCGCCGCCGCGACGTCGCCGGTCGCGGCAGCGCCGTTGCGCGTGGCGATCCCGCAGAGCGTCGCCAACCTGCACCCCTACAGCCCGGGAATGCCGGAGACGCTCCTCGAGCTGGTGTACGACAAGCTGGCCGCGCCCTCGCCGTACTCCGGCAATGCCACGCCCTGGCTGGCGCGCTCGATCGAGCCCGACGGTGACGGCGGGCGCAGCTGGCGCATCACGCTGCGCGACGGCGTCCGCTGGCAAGACGGCGTGCCGTTCACGGCGGCTGACGTCGCCTTCACGCTGCGCCTCTATCGCGACGGGCCGATCACCCGCTGGAGCCACCACGTCGACGACACGCCGAACGTCGTCGCCATCGAGCAGGTCGGCCGGCTGTCACTGCGCATCACCTGCGCCGACCCCTGCCCGCTCTTCGACAAGGTCACTGCCGCCGACATACCCATCCTGCCCGCGCACCTCTGGCGGACGGCGGCGGCCGCGCCGCACCTCTACAGCGGACCGCTCATCGGCACCGGCCCGTTCCGCGTGGTCGAGATGTCGCCGGGGCGCTTCGTCCGCCTGG
>DATNCU010000292.1:0-2905 GCA_035607145.1 Thermoanaerobaculia bacterium | reverse complement strand
GGAGTCCTCCTGGGTGCGGGGTTCTTCCGACGCGGTGCGCGCCGCCGCAGCTGTCGAGCGTCGACTGGTTAGACGGACGGGCGCAGGCGTTTTCTCCTGTGCCCCTCGCCGGGAGCTGCCGAACGCCAGGCGGCTACAGCGCCGCCTCGGACTTGAGCTCGCGCAGCATCAGCTCCTGGACGGCGCTCTTCGGCGGCTTGCCGCCGTAGATCACCGCCACCATCTGCTCGCAGATCGGCATCTCCACCTGCTTGCGCTCGGCGAGGTGGGCGATCGCGGTGGAGGTGCGCACGCCTTCGGCGACCTGGCCGGTCTCCGTTTCGAGCTGCGCCAGCGGCTCGCCCTTCGCCAGCGCCAGCCCGGCGCGACGGTTGCGCGAGGCCTCGCCGGTACATGTGAGCACCAGGTCGCCGAGCCCCGCGAGGCCGTAGAAGGTCTGCTGCTGCCCGCCGTAGGCGACGCCGAGCCGCGTCATCTCGTGGAGGCCGCGGGTGATCAGCGCGGCGAGCGTGTTATGCCCGAAGCCCAGCCCCGACACCACGCCGGCGGCGATGGCGATGACGTTCTTCGCCGCGCCCGCGAGCTCGACGCCGGCCACGTCGCGCGTCGTGTAGAGGCGCAGCTGGCGCGTCGACAGCGTTTCCTGGAAGGCACGCGCGAAGCCGTCGTCGGCGCTGGCGATCACCGCCGCGGTGGGGACGCCGAGCGCCAGCTCGGCGGCGAACGATGGTCCCGAGAGCACGGCGAAGCGCAGCGGCTGGCCGGCGCGCTCCGCCTCCTCGGCCGAGATCTCGCTCATGCGCGCCAGCGCCTCGTTCTCGATGCCCTTGGTGGCCGACACCACGCATAGCTCACGGCCGCGCTCGCGGTGCGCGAGCAGGCTCCGCAGCACTTCGCGGTAGCCGTGCGACGGTACTGCCATCACCACCACCTCGGCGTCGGCGGCGGCGGCGAGGTCGGTGCTGGTGACAACGGCGGCCGGCAGCTCGGCCTCGGGCAGGTAGCGGCGGTTGCGGTGCTCGCGCTCGAGGTCCGCCGCTGCTTCGGCTCGACGAGCCCACAGCGTCACCGCGCATCCGGCGCGCGCCGCGTGCACGGCCACCGCGGTGCCGAAGGAGCCGGCGCCGACGACCGCCACGCGCTTCACGGCTTCACCGTCCCGCTCATGAGGGCTTCGCCTCGCGACGAGCACCGAGCCGCCGTTCGGTGCCCGCCAGCAGCCGCCGGATGTTGCCGCGGTGCTTCCACACCGAGAGCGCGGGGACCAGGGCGCTGCTCACCAGGAAGGCGGTGTCGCGCGGCGCGTCGCCTCGTCCGGCGAGCCCAAGCACCGCCAGCGGAAACGCGATGAGCGCCGCAATCGAGCCCAGCGACACATAGCGCGAAAGTGCAGCGACCACGAGAAAAACGCCGGCGGAGATCAACGCCGGGATCGGTGCCAGCGCCCCAAGCGCGCCCGCCGCCGTGGCCACCCCCTTTCCCCCACCGTGGAAGCCGAGCCACACCGGATACATGTGCCCGAGCACCGCCAGCGTCGCGGCGCATGACACCACCAGCGGCGGCGCCTCGACAGCGCGCGAGACCAGCACCGGCGCCACTCCCTTGGCCACGTCGAGCAACAGCGCCAACGCACCGGCCACGCGCCCGGCAGCCCGCATGGCGTTGGTGGCGCCGACGTTGCCGCTCCCCACCTGGCGGATGTCCTGGCCGGTCTTCCAGCGCACCACCAGCCAACTCCACGGGATGGCGCCGACGAGGTAAGCGCCGACCAGCAGCGCCAGCCAGCGCAGCACGAAGCCGGCCGTCACGCCGGCTCCGGCGTGCGCAGCGGGAAGCGCTCGAGCGCCTGGTACTGCGCGCCCCGCGGCGACAGCCGGCTGCGGTAGAGCACACCTTCGGTGGCGACGAACTCCTCGCCCCACGAGCCTTGTACCTCGGAGTGGAAGCGCTCGACGAGCGCGCGCGGCCAGGTGGGGTTGCAGCGCGTCAGCGTCACGTGCGGGTGGAACGGCCGCTTCTCCGGCTCCCAGTCGAGGACGCCCGCCGCGACGTCGGCGATGTCGTGCTGCAGCGGCTGCAGCTCGGCCGGCCCGCGCACCCCGACCCAGGCGACCCGCGCCGGCCGCCCTTGCGGAAAGGTGCCGCCACCGTGCAGCCGCAACGGCAGCGCCGGGTAGCGCCAGAAGACGTCGCGCAATGCGGTGACGAGCGGGGCCAGCTTCGCCTCCGGGTGGTGGCCGAGGTAGACCAGCGTCAGGTGCGCGTTGTCGGGATCCACCCAGCGCGCTTGTGGCAGTAGCGAGCGCAGCCGCGCCAACCGGCGGCGCATGGCGGCACGCACCTCGTCGGAAAGCGCGAAGGCCACGAAGAGCCGTAGCGACGACGGCGGCGCCGCGCCGTCCTCGGCTTCGTCGCGGCTGCGCGGCCGCGTCTCGCGCCTCATCGCGCTGACTTCCGCATCAACGGAGGCGTCCGCATCAGCGGGCGGCCTCCACCGCCGGCGCCGGCGTCGATGCCGCGGCCGCCGCCGAAGCGCGCCGCAACAGCTCGCGCCGCAGCAGCTCGAGCGCCAGCTGGCTCGCCTGCCAGCGCACGCGCTCGCGGTCGCCGGGGAAGCGCGCCAAGCGATGCACGAGGTCGCCTTCCGGCCCGGCGATGGCGATGTGGACGGTGCCCGCCGGCTTGCTCTCGCTGCCGCCGCCGGGTCCGGCGATGCCGGTGATGCCGATGCCGAAGCTTGCGCCGAGCCTCTGCGCCGCGCCGGCGGCGAGCGCGCGCGCCACCGGCTCGCTCACCGCGCCGTGCTCGCGCAGCAGCGCTGCCGGCACGTCGAGCATCGCTTGCTTCGCGTCGTTGGAGTAGGCGACGACGCCGCCGAGCACGTAGTCGCTGCTGCCGGCGACCG
>DATNCU010000267.1:0-4238 GCA_035607145.1 Thermoanaerobaculia bacterium | reverse complement strand
CGCCGGCGGCGGCGTCCCCGACGAGGTGCCCGAGGTGCGCGTCGACGCCACGGCGCCGCTGTACAAGGTGATCGTCTCGGCGGGCCTCTCGGCGAGCAACAACGACGCTCGGCGGCTCGTCGGCCAGGGCGCCGTGAGCGTCGACGGCGAGGTGGTCGCCGGCGACGACGCCGCAACCCGCACCCTGCCGGCGCGACCGGAGCCGTACCTGCTCAAGGTCGGCAAGCGCCGCTTCGCCCGCGTGCGCATCGGGTAAGCCGCTGATCGACGGCGGGCCGCGCCCGCGCGTCTGAGACCAGAGCTCGCCGATTGCGAGGAGGTCTCGAATGCGTAGGTGTGTCGCAGCTGCATGCGTGGTCGCCCTCTGGGCGCTCGCGGCGTCGCCCCTTACGGCCGCGCCGTCGTCGAACCGCGTCCACCGGGTTTCGGACTTCCGCCCGCCGCACTACCCCGGGTACGGCAGCCGCCAGCGGGGCGCGCCGTCGCGCCTGCTCGCCCTCGACGACAAGGTGCTCTACGTCGCCGGGGAGTACTCAACAGGGCAAGACCTGTGGGTGAGCGACGGCAGCGCCAGCGGCACACGCTTGCTGCGGGAGCTGTGCGGCTCCTCGTACTGCTCCCTCGAGTCCTGGGTCTCGACCGGATCGTTCGCCTTCCTCGGCATCCGCAATTCAGATCCCGACGGGGATCACGTGCGCCTCTGGCGCAGCGACGGCACGGCGGCCGGCACCTATCCGTTGACCGCGCCGCTGCCGACTGCGTACATGATCGAGTCGACGACTTGGGACCTCGTGCTCGCCGGGCCGTTCGTCTACTTCTGGTCCTGCGACGACGGCGTTTGCGGGCTGTGGAGCAGCGACGGCACCATCGCCGGGACGCAACGCCTCGGCGATAGGAGGTTCGTCGTCACCGGCGCCGTCGTCCCGTGGGGCGACGATGTCTACTTCCTCGGCTGGCGGGGCAGAGACGTCGATTCGCTGTGGCACGCCTCGCGCCGCACGGGGCAGATCGACCAGATTCGCGCGCTGCCGAGCCGTTACGCGAGCCCCTCGTCGCTCGTCTTCGCCGGCGGCCGGCTGTTCTTCATCGCCGACGATCACGGCCGCGAGCTGTGGACGAGCGACGGCACCGCGGCGGGAACGGTGCCACTGACCCACTTCCGCCCGGAGGATGCGCTGCCAGAGTGCACGACGCTCACCCCGCTCGGCGGCCGGGTCTGGCTCTTCGCCAACGACCGGGCGCATGGCTGGCAGCTGTGGTCGAGCGACGGCACGCTCGCCGGAACCCGGCAGGCGACCGACCTTCCGCAGTCCGCGTGGGGACCCATCTATCCAGGCGCGTTGGAGCCGCCGCTGCCGGGCAACCAGCTCGCGTGGATCGGCGGCCGGCTGGTGTTCGTGGCGGTGCCGAAGGGGACCAAGGAGCCGCAGCTGTGGACGACCGACGGCGACCCGCGGAGCACCACCCTCCTGAGCGGCTGCCCGCACGGCTGCCCGCAGCTCGACGAGGAGGGCTCCTTCGTGGTCATCGGCGACCGCGCCGCGTTCTTCGCCTGGCGCCCCAATCGGTTCAACCTCTGGGTCACCGACGGCACGGGCGGCGGAACCATCGAGCTGCCCTTCGCGGCGGACGAGTCGAGCTTGTACGGCTACCAGCTCGCCGCCGCGGGCGGACGGTGGTTCTTCACCGACGGGGCCGCGCTGTGGACGAGCGACGGCACGCGGGCCGGCACGGTCCGTTTCGCCGGTTTCCACGGCGAGCTCGACCTGCCGTCGGCTCTCGCGGCGGTTTCGGAGCGCGTGTTCTTCGCCGGTCTCGACAAGCGCAAGGCCAAGGGGCTCTGGCAAGCCGCGGGTGCGGCGGCGAGCGAGGTGCTCACGCCACCGTACGAGCCCGACCACTACCTCGGCCCGTTGATCGGCGCTGCCGGAGACCACGTGCTCGGCTCCTTCCAAGGCTGCTGGAGCGCCGACGCCGAAGGCATCGTGAGCCTCCCGGCCGCGGCCACCGACGGCAGGTGCAGCTCGGACGCAATCGTCACCAGCGTCGGACCGCGCGCCTTCGTCTTCGAGAGTTGGGAGAGCCTCTTCTACAACGGCGCGAGCTTCTGGTCGACCGACGGCACTGCCGAAGGCACGACGCCGATCGTGCTCGGCGACGCGAAGGTGTGGAGCAACGTCGTCTCCTGGGACGGCGGAACGCGCGCGCTCTACGTCTCCACCGGCGGCCTGTGGACGAGCGACGGCACGGCGGCAGGCACGGCGCTGCGTGTGCCGCTGAGCGGTCTCACGTCGTCTCTGCGGGTCGCCGGCGAGCGCGTGTATTTCGTGCTGGCGAGCGGGGGGACACAGGCCGTGTGGTCGAGCGACGGCACCCTGGCGGGAACGCAGCCGCTGTCGCCTGCCTGGGCGTCCGTCGTCAGCGACCCAAGCATCCTCGGAGATCGCGTCTACGTGTTGGCGAGGGAGACCGCCGACGCGCCGTTGGCGCTCTGGTCGGTGCCGGTGGGAGGGGGAGCCGCAGAAACCGTTCCGCTACCTGCGATCGATGCGGGGAACGCGGAGGCGCTCACCACCGCCGCCGGGAGGCTCTGGTTCGCCGCCCAAATCGCCGGCGACCGGACCGGCGGCTGGTGGCTGTGGGCGTCCGACGGCACCGCCGGCGGCACGCGACGGCTCCCCGTCGACGTGTCGGCGACCTACGGGCGGCTGACGGTCACGGCCCTCGGCGGCGCGGTCTACTTCCCGAGCAGCGATGCATCGCATGGCCGCGAGCTGTGGCGGAGCAACGGCACCGTCGCCGGCACCGGGCCCGTTCTAGATCTCGCTCCCGGTCTCGCGGATGGTATCCAGACCTCCACCGTCGTCGAGTGGAGGGGAAGGCTCTGGTTCGGGGCCGAGGACGGCGTGCACGGCATGGAGCTGTGGAGCAGCGACGGCACCGCCAGGGGCACCCGACTCGAGGTCGACCTCGCCCCTGGGCCGGCCGGCTCGCGGCCCTACCACTTGCAGGTCGCCGGCGATCGGCTGTTTTTCGTCGCCGACGACGGCACGACCGGCCGGCAGCTCTGGGTCCTCGACCCGGGATAGCGGCGCGCGCGGGCTAGGATGCGGGCGTGCGTCCGCTCTCGCTCGCGCTCGCCTTGCTGATGCCGGTCGTCTCCGGCGCAGCCGCCCGCGCGACGGGCGAGGCGAAGACGAGCGCGGCGCCGACGGTGACCGTGGTGGGAAGCGCGTTCGGCGCGTCATTGGAGATGGAGGCGCCCGCCGGGCGCGAGAACGAGAAGGCGCTGCTCGCGGCGCTCGCGGCGATCCAGGAGATGGAGCGGGCGAGCGATCTCGCGCGCGGCCCGTTGGCGGAGCTCAACCAGGGCGCCGGTGCGGGCGCGCGTAAGGTGGATGCAACGCTGCTGGCGACGCTGGCGCGGGCGTTGTCGTTCTGCCGCTGGTCGGAGGGCTCGCAGGGCCCGCTCGGTGGAGCGCTCAACGAGGTGTGGGGACTGCGCGTCCCGCGAGCGGGGTTGCCCACGACGGCGGCGCTGGAGCAGGCCACGGCGGCAGCGGCGTGCGATCGATTGACCGTCGACGTGGCCAAGGGGACGGCGGCGCTCGCGGCTGGGGCGCGTGTCGACCTGTGGAGCTTCGAGGCGGGGGCGGCGCTCGATCGCGCGGTGGACGTGCTGGCCGCACGCGGAGTGCGCGACGGGAGCCTGACGCTGGGCAACGTGCAGCGGGCGGTGGGGGCCGGGCCGGAGGGTCGCGGGTGGCCGCTGCGGGTCTCGGTGCCGCCGGCGCTCGCGATGTTCACCGGCGGGCTGACCCTACACGACCAGTCCTTCGCGCTCGCCTCGCGCGAGGACGGCGAGCTGCGCGCCGGCGGCGAGCGCTACGCGCCCTACCTCGATCACCACACGGGGCGGCCGGTGACCGGAGTGCTGGCGACGGTGGCGATCAGCCAGCTGGCGCTCGACGCTCAAGGGCTCGCCGCTGCCCTGTTCGTCATCGGCAACCGGCGCGGCGGCATGCTGCTGGGAGCGCTGCAGCCGCCGCCCGCCGCGCTGTGGGTGCTGGGCGACGGCAGAGGCGAACCGCTGATCTCCGACTACCGGTGGGGCGGCAGGCAGCGTCGGGGCGGGCGTTGACGGAGCGCGAGCCGCGCATTGGCCGGCGTCACGTGCGCAAGCAGGCCCACCCGCCTGCGCTCCTGCCGATCGGCTGGCGCATCTTCTTCATCATCGC
>DATNCU010000255.1:0-4573 GCA_035607145.1 Thermoanaerobaculia bacterium | reverse complement strand
ACTTCCACCGCGCCGGCATCGAGGGCAGCTCGTTCCTCGACATGCCGCGCGTGATGCACTGGTTCACCGGCAACATCGGCTACCACCACGTGCACCATCTCAGCAGCCGCATCCCCAACTACCGGCTGCGCGAGTGCATGGAGGCCAACCCCGAGCTCAACCACGTGACGCGGCTGACGCTCGGCGGCACGCTGAAGAGCGCGCGCCTCAAGCTCTGGGACCAGGGCACCCGGCGGCTCGTCGGCTTCGGCGATCTGCCGGCGATCGTCGCCGAGCGCGAGACGGTGACCACGGCGCCGCGCGCGGCCTAGCCGCCACCGTTCCCGGCTCAGGCCACCGCGGCGGTGCCCGGCTCGTGGGTCTCGTGCGGCGCGCGGCGGAGGACGGCGCGCACGGTGGCTAGGAGCTCGGCGGCGGAGCCGGCAGCGCCGGCGCTGCTGGCGAGATGGTCGGCGATGCGATCGCGCTCGACTTCATGCGGGTGGTGCTGCGCCAGCGCGAGCACCGGGATGCGCGAAGTCCGCGCGTCGCGCTGCAGCGCGCGGGTGAGGGCGAAGCCTTCGAGCGCCGGCATGGTGAGCGCCACGGCGACGGCCTGCGGCGAGTGGGCGCGGGCGAGCTCGACGGCGCGCCGGCGCTCGCTGGCGACGAGCGACGGCAGACCCGCCGTGGCGAGCGCCAGCTCGAGGGTCTCACGCGTCGCCGCGTCGTCGTCGACCACCAGCACCGGTGCTGCCGCCTCGCCCACTGCGGGCGGCGAAAGCCGTATCAGCGATTCGACGAAGGCAACGGCGTCCACCGGCCGCGGCAGCCAGACGTCGAAGCCGAGCGCGATCGAGAGGCGCCGCCGGTCGCGCAGGCTGATCAGCACTACCGGCAGCCGCGCCGCCACCGGATCCGACTGCAGCTCGGCGAGCGCCGCCCACGGGTCGAGGCCGGCCGCGCCGACGTCGACCACTGCCACCGAGGGGTGCACCTCACGCGCCATGCGCAGCGCTTCTTCGCCGTGGCGGGCGCGCACCGGCAGCATGCCGTCGGCGTCGAGCGCTTCGGCGAGCAGCGCGAAGGCCTCGCGGTCGGCCTCGACGACGAGGATGCGCGGGCGCACGGCCTCCTCGATGGGCTCTTCCGCGAGCGACGGCACCTTCCCCGATCCCTCGCGCGGCAGCAGCACGCGGAACGTCGCGCCCTGCCCCGGCTCGGAATCGAGGTCGATCTCGCCGCCGAGCAGCTGCACGAAGCGGTAGACGATGGCGAGGCCGAGGCCGGTTCCCGCCGGACGGTCGCCGCCGTGGTGCACCTGGCGGAACTCCTCGAAGATGCTCGCCTGTTGCTCGAGGGGAATGCCGACGCCGTGGTCGGTCACCGACAGCAGGTAGGAGTCGACGGCGAGTGGCGAATCGGCGGCAGGCACCACTTTGGCCTCGAGCTCCACCGTGCCGCCCGCCGGCGAGAACTTGATGGCGTTCGACAGCAGGTTGAAGAGCACCTGCTTGAGCTTCGGCACGTCGACCGCGATCGGCACCAGGTGCGGCGGCAGCTTGGGCGCGATGGTGACGTGGCGCTCGCGGCAGTAACCCTCCATGATCGTGCACACGCCGTCGACGACGGCGCGCAGCTCGGCGTCCTCGGCGTGCACCTCCATGCGGCCGGCCTCGATCTTCGACAGGTCGAGCAGGTTGTCGATCAGGTGCAGCAGGTGGCGGCCGCTGTCGAGCACGTTGCGCAGGAAGCCCAGCTCGCGCGCCTCCGCCCGGCCGGCGAGACGGCGCTCGAGCACCTGCGAGAAGCCGATGATGGCGTTGAGCGGCGTGCGCAGCTCGTGGCTCATGTTGGCGAGGAAGAGGCTCTTGAAGCGATTGGTCTGGCGGATGCGCGCGTTGGCGCGGTCGAGCGCGTGCGAGTGCTCTTCCAGAGCGCGCGCGTAGCGGCGCAGGTCGTCGGTGCGCTCGTCCACCTGCGCCTCGAGCAGGGCGGCGCGCTGCTTGATGCGGCCGGTGCGGAAGCGGTGGGCGACGGCGAGCAGTAGCAGCACGGCGAGTGTTGCGGCAAAGACGAAGAATGGCGTCTGCCAGAAGGCGGGCCGCAGCGTCACCGCGAAGGTGGTGGGCGGTCCCCAGGCGCCGTCACCGCGCGCGGCGCGCACCTGGAAGCGATAGTCGCCGGGGTCGAGGTTGGTGTACTCCTTGAACGGCTCCGCGCCGGGCGGCGACCAGTCGGGATCGAAGCCCAGGAGCTTCACCTGGTAGCGCAGCTGCTTCGAGGCGCGGTAGGCGAGGGCACGGAAGTCGAAGCGCAGGTTGTGCTGGCCGCGTTCGGTCACCAGCGGCGTGCCCGAGTCGAGCCAACGCTCGCGTTCCCGCAGCGCGGGCGGCGACGAGAACGGCGCCCGCAGCACTCGCGGGCGGCGCGGGCCGATCGTCACCCGTTCGAGGCTCACTCTCGGCGGCGGCAGCGGCGGCTCCTCGAGCGCCGGGTCGTAGCGGCTGACGGCGCCGAAGAACCCCATCCAGAGCCGCCCTCGCTCGTCGACGGCGAGGGAGTTGCTCGTCGAGGTCTCCTTGCTCAGCAGGCCCGAGGCGCGGTCGAGGTGGCGCAGCACCACGCCGCGGCCGCCGTCGGCGCGCGGATCGAAGAGGTAGACACCGGCGGTGGTGCCCAGCCATAGGCGCCCCTTCGCCTCTTCGCGAACCGCGTAGACGGCGCGCTCGACGCCGCGCTCGACGCCGAAGCGCGCGAAGGCGATCGGCGTCGAGAGGTCGGCGGGCGGAACGAAGCGCAGCACGCCGCGAGTACCCGTGCCGACCCACATCGCGCCGTCGCTCGCCGCGAAGAGGCCGTAGAGGCTCTCGGTGGGCAGCCCCTGCGCCTCGGTCCACGCCTGAACGCGGCCACCGCGAAACGCCGCCAGGCCACCGCCGGTACACGCGAGCCAGATCGTGCCGTGCGCGTCCTCGGCGATCGATTGCACCTGCACGGCTGGCAGGCCGTCGGCGGCGCGCAAAGAAAGCACCTGCGGCGCCGAGGATCCGGCGCCGTCTGTGAACCGGAGCCGGCTGGCGCCGTTGATCGTCCCCACCCACAAGTCGCCGTTCTTGGCCTCGAAGAGGTCGAGCACGTAGGCGCCGGCGAGCCCCTGCTCCTCGCCGAAGACGGCGGAGCAACCGTGCGCGCCGTCGAAGAGGCAGAGCCCGCGCTCGGTGCCTACCCACAACCTGCCGCGCCGGTCGTGCATCACGTCCCACACCTCGCTGCCGGGGAGCCCGTGCTCGGCGTCCCAGCGCTCGACCGGCGGCGGGCCGTAGGGGGCGGCGAGGCGCAGGCGGGCGAGGCCGCCGAAAGTTCCCACCCACACGGCGCCGCCCTTCTCCGGCAGCACGGCGTAGGCGCCGGGACCGGGAACGCCGTTGCGGTCGTCGAAGCTCCAGAGCTTCTCCGACACCAGCTCGGACAGGCCGTTGTTGAGACCGATCCACAGATTCCCTTCGGCGTCCTCGTCGACACCGAGGACGGCGTCGACGGCGAGGCCGTTCGACTTGCGCAGCGTGCGGCATGGCTGCAGCTCGGGCAGCTTGCAGATGGTGATGCCGCGCTGCACGTTGCCGATCACCAGCTCGTCGCCACGTCGGCGCACCAGCAGCGAGTAGACGTCGTCGTCGGCGAGCGCCGACGAGGAGCTCGCGAAGTTGCGGAAGCTCGTGCCATCCCAGCGCGACACGCCGCCGCCGCGGGTGCCCAGCCAGACGTTGCCGAAGCGGTCGGAGACGATCGCCCGCACGCCGTTGTTGGCGAGACCGTCGGCGGTAGTGAAGGTGCGGCAGGCGCCGAGGCCGCCGCCGACGATGGCGCACCGCGCGACGCCGGAGCGCCGCGTCCCTACCCACAGCTCGCCGCTCGGGCCGACGTGGAGCGCATAGACGTCGTCGCCGGCGAGGCCGTTTGCCTTGCCGTAGAGCTGCCAGCGTTCGCCGGTGAGCCTGCCGAGGCCGGCGCTGCCGGTGCCGAACCAGAGGTTTCCTGAGCGGTCGAAGGCCAGGTCCCAGACGACGCCGCCGCGCATCCCTTCGCTGCTGCCGATGAAGGAAAGCCCGCGTCCGTCGTAGTGCGCAAGCCCGTCGTTGGTGGCGAGCCACAAACTGCCGTCGGGCGCCTCGACTACCTTGCGGACGACCTGGTTGCGCAGCCCCTCGGCGCCGGTGATGCTCTTGAGCTCGAAGCCGTCGTAGCGCGTCAGCCCTTCGGAGGTGGCGATCCACAAGTAGCCGCGACGGTCGCGTAGCACGTCCCAAACCTGCGGTGCCGCGAGACCGTCGTCGGTGGTGAGGTTGAAGATGGGGAGGAGCTGCGCACCGACGCGCGGCGCCGCCAGCGCAAGCGCCAGCCAAAAGGCGGCGGCCGACCCGGCCGCCACCGCGCGCCGCGGGGCGGAAGGGGAGAGACGTTGCAAGGGACGGTGAGATCTTACAGCCGGGGCTTGCGGAGAGCCCCTACAGCGCTCAGCGCTGGAGCGTTCCGTGCCGGCTAGAGGTAGAGGCCGATGATGGGCGGCGCGAAGGAGTAGAGGATTGCGGCG